>CAXGSZ010000054.1:0-9298 GCA_964012455.1 uncultured Alphaproteobacteria bacterium | reverse complement strand
CGCTTTGGTCGCGGTGAAGCAGCCTCGACAATAAAAATCGCATCGCTGGATTAGCGTGCTAAGAATTCAGGCTATGACGCTGCCGTCATCGCTCCGCGGTTGACGTGGCGCCGACGGCGCGTCATCCCCACCGCCTTCTGGACTCGTCATGAGTCCGCTCGCGATATTTCGGTTGATATCAATCAGCACTTTCAGTTTACGACCTTCCGGATTCGCAAGCGCATCGACCGTATGCTTGTCGATAAAAAGACTCAAATTTAGGATATTCTGTTTGATATCTTCGGGCAGCGGGTTTTCATCTGCGGACACATCCGACTGAAAAATAGTCCAAAGCCGCCAATTGAGCCGCAATGCCGCACGATACGCGGTGATATCGTCCATATTATCCCGCGCGTCCGCTAGTGCCCTCGCGGTCTCCATCAACGCGCGCGACTCGGTTTGGCGAGCGCCGGCACCGAGCTTTTGCGATGAGCGGTAGGGGTCGCTACTGGGTGACATGCTTTAGAACCTCTTCCTCATAACGCATGAGCTTCTTGCAAGCTTTCATTGCGCCATAAAGATTACCTTCAATAACTTTTCGACCAATATCAAGTAAAATTGGAGTCGAACTAGGTACGGCTTCTATAAAAGAACTAACGAGTTCGTTAAAGTTTCCTTGATACTGGCGTTCTTTATCCGAAAACATATACATCATTTGTACTGCGAAATATATTCTTTTTGCAGGACTATCAGCTTTCTCTTCGGTCATGATGTCACGTTCTCGCAGAACACTTGCTTTGTTCTGAAGAACCAGTTCGGTCTTGTCGCCACCATTCAAGACCACAGCCTGATTGATTACGACTTTTTCGCCCGGTTTAAGGATTAGTTTAAGAGGCATGTCGCACCGTTGGGAAATTCGCCCGAGCGGGAGCCGAGCCTGAGAAGTTAATTTATTGGCGCTTTTATAACATGAAACGTGTATTTGGGCGATAGCCTTGCAAACCAGTATGTGAAAGAAAAGGCGGGGGCCGAAGCCCCCGCCTTGGGTTCCAACGAACCCGAAGAGGTATTAACCGAAGAGCGCCAGAATTGACCGTTCGCTCTGTGCAGCAAGGGCCAAGGAGTTAATACCCAACTGCTGACGGGTCTGAAGAGCCAGCAGGTTTGCACTTTCCTCGTTCAGGTCGGCCAGAGTCAATTTCCCAGTACCCCCTTCGAGCGTATTCACGAGATCGTCCGTGAAGTTCAACCGGGTTGTAAGGATCGTATTACGTGAACCCATAGTCGAAGCGTTCGACCGCAGGGTCGTGAGAGCACTAGATATTGCCGTAAGAGCAGTGTCGATATTAGCGTTGAGACCGAAGTTGTTGGCCGCAACGGCAATATTGATACCCGACGTCGCGGTCGTCGAATCTAGACCGGTGATTGTCAGGTTGCTGGTATTATCAGTGTTAAATTCGACCGCCAGATTATCCGGTGTAGCCTGCAAGAGGTTTGTACCGTTGAAACTGGAGTCGTTGGCGATGGTATTGATCTGACTAAGCAGCTCGTTGAACTGCACTGCCAGGGTCGAGCGTTCATTAGTATCACCTGTCGCTTTGGCGTTACTTGCGAGACCCTTAGCCTGGTTGACCAACTCAGAGATCGCATCGATACCATCGATAGCGGTCTGAATAGTACTAATTGCCAAGTCTATATTCGATTTTAGAGCGTCAAAGTCAGTTGCGGTGTCGCTCAAAGCCTTAGCAGTGAAAAACGCTGACGCGTCGTCAAGTGCGGAATTGACCTTCAAGCCCGTCGACAGACGAGTTTGGGTCGATGCTATATTTCCAGAAGTTCTCTGGAGAGTTAGTAAATTTGCGCTAACAGATTGCGATAAATGTATAGCGTCTGCCATGTTATTGCTCCTCTTCTAGGACACATGGATACGATCACCTTCTGCGATCGCTGTGGAATGATTACGATCTCATCGACATTCTATCGATTGGATCGCAAACGGCTTTTCAGAAGCAATGGCCATGCCAAACGGAATGTGCCTTGGAACTCTGCTGCATCAGCAATCTCCCGAAAGGCCATAAAATTACCAAAAGTGGCCCTCCCGGCATTTTTTGCCGCCGCCTAGGCAATAATTGCCCGGGTGGCGGCAAAAAAGTCTAAGTAAGCCCGCGCTTGTTACGACTTAACCGAAGAGACTGAGAATAGCTCTCTCGCTTTGCGATGCTAGTGCGAGCGAATTCAGTCCGAGCTGCTGACGTGTCTGCAACGCGAGCAGATTAGCACTTTCCTCATTAAGGTCGGCTAACGTTAGCTTGCCTGAGCCAGTTTCCAGCGTGTTCACCAAATTCTTCGTGAAGTCGAGGCGGGTAGTAAGGATCGTATTATTTGAACCCAGTGTCGAAGCGTTCGACCGCAGGGTCACGAGAGCACTGGATATTGCCGTAAGGGCAGTGTCGATATTGGCGTTGAGGCCGAAGTTGTTGGCGGCGACGGCGATATTGATGCCTGAAGTCGCAGTTGTCGCATCGAGACCGGTGATCGTCAGGTTCGAGGTGTTGTCCTCATTAAACTCTACCGCGAGATTATCCGGGCTCGCCTGCAGAAGGTTCAAGCCGTTGAATGTTGAGTCGTTCGCGATAGAATCGATTTGAGATAATAGCTCATTAAACTGCACCGCCAAAGTCGAACGTTCGTTCGTATCCCCTGTCGCCTTGGCAGCACTCGCGATGCCTTTCGCCTGCTGAACGAGATCCGAAATAGCATCTATACCATCAATCGCTGACTGGATTGTGCTGATCGCGAGGTCAATATTGCTTTTAAGGCTTTCGAGATCAGACGCCCGGTTATCGAATGCGCGGGCGGTGAAGAACGCTGCGGCGTCATCGATCGCAGAACTTACCCTGAGGCCTGTCGACAAACGCGTCTGCGTTTGATCAATAGAAGTCGACGTCCTTTGCAGCGATAACAGGTTTCCCCGAACCGCCTGTGTTAAGCTAATCTTATCTGCCATCCCACCAACTCCTTTCTGGCTTACTTGGCTACCTGGCTCCGTGCCGCTCGTTTGAACCGTTTATTTACCGATTCCCTGATCGGACGCGAATAGTCAGGAAGGAGAATGGCAACGTCGATGCCAGAGCAAAAAATCTACATAACATATTGTAATAAAATGATTTTGTTTATTGACGCAATTTCGCCGAACCCGCGAGGAACACGAATTACCCGGTAACAATTTCCAAATAGGGCAACTCTTACCGAGCCATGGCATGCACAACCGCGTCGCGGATTCGCTCGATTTGGGACTTATCGAGATCGATGTGAAACGGCAATCCAACGACCCGGTCAGCAAGATATTCCGTGGAATCCAACGATGTTCGCTGGCAGCCCGCAAACACCGGTTCCCGGTGACACCCTCTATTCCACCAGCGCCGTGTTTCGATGCCCTCTTCCCGCAGCGCATCAATGATTTGCGAGGCTACCGGGTCCTGAAAGGCGACATTGCAGGTCGTCACCGCATTGTCACGACCAAATCCCGGCGCAAATCGCAAATGATCGATCCCCTCAAAGACGTCGAGGTAATCAGCAGTGATTCGGCACAACTGCGCCCTAGTCTCAGACCAGCAATCGAGCGCCGCCAGGCCGACGGCGGCACCATATTCGCTAAGTTTTGCGTTCATACCTGGAATTTCCGCGACACGTTTGCCCAAAAACCCGAAATTGCGCGCTGCACGGATCTGTTCAGCCAAATTATTGTCGCGGCAAAAAATTAGGCCACCCTCGCCAATACCCATCGCCTTGGTCGCATGCAGACTGATCATTACGGGAGACAGCCCGGCCGAAGCCGTATCAAACCCGGCAGCTGCATCTATGACGACCGGTATACCCGTGACACAGTGGAATTCATCCCATTCTTCGATATTGAAAGGTGCCCCGAACGGTGCGACCGGCATCACTGCCGCCACCGGGACATCGAGATCTTTTAATGCCGCTTCCACCAATTTTGGATTGAGTGACCAAGTTTCTCTATCGACGTCCAGAAAATACGGCTCCAACCCGGCTCCGACAGCGGCGTGTGGTGTCGCGGCAAACGTAAACGAAGGCAACAAACAGTACCCGACGGGGGACCTCGCAACGGTTTTCAGTGATATACTGAGCGCCTGCGTCCCATTTGAAACGCAGACCAGCTGACGCGAACCAATATCAAAGTGCTCTGCGAGACGGGCTTCAAACCGCCGCTCCAGTGGACCAAAGTTGCTGTACCAACGGTTCTTATCGATTTCCATAAGATATGGTTCCAGCGCTTCCCGGCCCGGTAACTTTGGCCTCATCAGTGGGATCGTAGGCGTCATCTTGTTAATGCAGTCCAAAATTGCATTTCAGCTCAGCCTAACTGCCCGCCTGCGTACTGTCACCGAAGCGTTTTCATCTCAAGGACGGCAAGGCGCGAGGTAACGCCTCGGCGACACATGCAAACAGTGAGCGCCAGTCGCCCCGCGTCTCCTGACGAAACAATCGCATCGTGGGGTACCAAGGGCTATCGTCGCGATCGATAAACCAGCGCCAGTCAGCCCCTTTGGCAAGCAGCGTCCATACGGGCCTTCCAAGCGCCCCCGCCAGGTGAGCTTGAGCCGTATCGACCGAAATGACCAAGTCCATCGCCGCGGTGAGCGCCGCGCTATCAGCGAAATCGGCGATTTGTGACGATAGATCGACCACGCCGTAGCGGGATAGTATGGGACGCTCTGCCTCTTCGACATCGGGCTGCAACGCGTAAAATTGGTGAGCGTCAATCATTATCAGCGGCTCCAAGTCGACTAGCCGACAAGACCGGAACATGCCCTTATTGTTTATGCGGCTCCCTCGCCATACCAGGCCGACTTTCGGTCGCATGTCACCGGACGGGATCTTGATATCCACTATCGGCACCGACAAATATGGAATCATTTGGGCCGCCGTGGCCGGATCCTCCAAGGTAATTGCCTCTGGCAAACTCATTATTGGCAGGTGGAAGTCGAACGCACCGGCCGGCTCTCCATAACCCGTGACACTCTCCATTCCGGGTAGCGACGATAACAAGCGCTTGAGCGCCGGTTGGCAGGCAAATTTAACCGTGCCCCCGCGCCGCGAGATTTCCGGCAGATAACGGACGAACTGGATGGTGTCACCATATCCTTGCTCAGCATGCACCAAAACGGTCTGTCCGTTCAAAGTCTCACCCCGCCATTGAGGCACATCAAACTCGCGGCGATCCAGCCAGGGGACTGCTTTCCATCTCCAATCGTAGCCGGGCCACCCTTCCGCGAGTCGACCGAGTTTCAGTAAAGTCAGCGATCTATTCCAGTGCGCGTCCGCAGATTGATGATCCAGACTTAGCGCCCGATCGAACGCCTCTAGCGCTGACGCGGGGTAGTCGTCCCTCAGATAGGCGACGCCAAGATTGATCCACGCATCGGTAAAGTCCGGCGCTATACGAACGGCTTCGCGATAGTTGTCGAACGCGTCATTCGGAGCTTCCGATTCGGCAATCGCGTTTCCGAGATTGTAGTGCGCATTCGCGTCGTGAGGTGATTGTGACACGGCGTTGCGGCCCGCCAAAATCGCCTCCATCAGGCGACCCGCATCCGAGTATGCAGCACAAAGATTCGAAAAGGCAGGTGGAAATGGCGACGTTGTCTGGACCGCTTGTTCCAAATGATCGATCGCCTCTTCGATTTCACCCATCTCACGCAAGATCAGACCAATATTATTCAACGTCTGCGAATGGTCGGGTTGTAACACTGCCGACCGACGAAAGCTCGCCAACGCGCCCGGCAGGTCACCTACAGCATCCAAGGCATTCCCCAACGCATAGTGCGCCTCTACCATGGATTCGTCCTGTTCCAGCACAGACCGCAGCATTGCTACAGCATCTACGGAGCGTCCCGCTTCAGTGAGCAAAACACCAAGATTCAGTCGGTAAAGTCCGACATCTGGCTCAATTTGAACCGCCTTTGCGATATGCAGCAATGCGGCGTCGAGTTCGCCCAGCCGTTGTTCAGCAAGCCCGAGTAAATGCAACGCCTCGCTATGGTCCGGCACACGCTTGAGTACGTCGCGGTATAGGTTTGCCGCCGCCGTATTTTCCCCCGCATTAAGGTGCGCTAGGGCCCGGTGCAGCGCATTTTCAATTGGCTCCGTCATCAACGCTCAGGTTTTATTGCGCACGAAGCGACGTCAACCACCGAATTTAGCCGCTGTGACGACCGGCGTTTCAAAAGTAGACTGAGCTGCAAACTGCTGAACAGAAATGGTGTCGCGTGACCACGATCGCGGTAATGCAACCGTATTTTATCCCGTACGCCGGTTATTTCCGCCTTTTTACGGAAGCTGACGTCGTCTGCATCTTTGACTGCGTTCAGTTCCCTCGCCGTGGTTGGGTCCATCGCAACCAATTACCCGGTGTCGCCGGCCAGCCCCTCTGGCTTACACTACCACTTGAGAAAGGGCCGATGAATACGCGGATCGCCGATCTCCGGTTCGCTAACGATGCCGCCGAAGTTCTCGCAACGCGGCGCCGCGCCTTTCCTGTACTACGCGATGTAAAGCACCCGCTTTTGGACGCCATGCTGGATCCGTCTGGAGATGTAGTCGGCTATCTGGAGCGGCTTCTCTTCGTCGCCTGCCACGAAATGCATCTCCCGTTCAACGTGGTCCGCACGACGACTTTACAGATACCAACGACATTCCAAGGCCAGGAACGCGTGCTTGAAGTGTGCCGGAAGTTCGGCGCAAACCGCTACATCAATCTCGCCGGTGGCCGCCGCCTCTATGATGCGATGAGTTTTCAACGCCAGGGGATCGAATTGAAGCTCTTCGAGCCGTGGACCGGGCCGAACTGGAGCATTCTCTATCGCTTGCTCACCGAGCCCACTGCAAGCGTTGCGGCCCAGATCAATGCAAAGTTCTGAAACGATCGACCAAATAACAATACAGTGAATCGACGTGCTGCCGGTCTTCAAAGATCGTGTCGCAACGATCTTGAACGCGGGCATTGAAGGCGTTCGCATAGGTGCGATCGGTCCCAAAGCGGATGGCGCGGGAAATGTATTCCTCCGCCGAATTGGCAATCGCATCCTCTACACCAATGAGCCGATAAAGAGCCTGCGTATATCGACCCCGTAGATAGCGGCCCGGCCAGGTCACCATAGGCGTCCCGGCGGCAATAGCCTGCCAGCTCGTATTGCCGCCACCGAAAGGGCGGGTGTCCAGGGCCACGTCTGCCAGCGCAGTTACGTTCATGTAATCCAGGTGGCTCATAGCCGGGAGAAACTTCACGCGTGCCATATGATCCTTCAACGTCCTGCGAAAGCGGCTTTCCAACAATGTGGCCAGCTCCGGAGTATACCCTTCTGGAAAGACAAGGAGACCCGTCGGGTCGCCCGACAAAATACCGTCAAAGAGGCAATCCATATCCGGGTGGATCTTGATCAAGGTCTGCCCACAGAAGTAGACCGCGACATCTTCCGGCAAACCGAATGCCGAACGCGGCTTGAGCGGATCGGGCAATTCTGGTCGTTCGTAGTACGTCGGCGCCCCCGGCAGGCGAACCAAAGGCGCCAGGTAATGTTCGTCCGCATTCTCCGGCTCTTGCATATCGCAGCTCAGATAGGCGTCGATCGTATCCAGGCCGACGGCGTCCGGATGGCCACCAAGCGCGCATTGCAAAGGTGCGAGGCGCGCAAATGCCAGATAATACGTCAACGGATCCATACCGATGTCCGTAAAGACGAGAACATCCAGTCGTTCCGCCGAAATCCCTGCTACAGCCGTCTCTATATGGGCCGGCAGCACGATCGCCTTATCAACATCAGCTTCAATTTGTCCCCATAAAGGGTCCGATTTATCCGTGAAGGTAAAAGCAGTGATCTCGACATCATCCCGCCCGTGAAATCGGGGGATGCCATGGAAGCAGCGACCGACGGAGTTGCTCTGGAAAAAGCGGGACACGAAGCCGATCCTCAGTCGGCCATCCTTGCCGGAATACGGCTCCGTACAATGCGGCGCAGTGTATGAAAGAGATGGACAGGCAGCCCGAAACATTGCCCCGACCCGTTCCATAATCTCACGATTGCAGCAATCCTGATAGGAAAGCGTGAAAGTCGGCACGCCAACCTCGATAAACGCGTCACCCAGAACCGGTGGATCAGAAATCAACGCTTCGATCCGTCGCACGAAGTCCATGCGTGCCGACTCCATGGCTTCTCTCGACGCACAGACGATCGGCAGCAGCATTGCACGTCTCACGCGAATGCCGGCGGCGGCCTTACGCCCGAGCGCCTCCTCGTAGGCGGCGGCAGCACCCACCGTATCGCCCAGTTTCGCTAACACGTTGCCGAGATTCGATAACGTTTCCGCTCCCGCGCAGTCACCATTCGCAAGCGGCTGCAGAAGCGCGGCCGCTTCCCCGTATCGCCCCTTATCCATCAAGGCAACACCAAGGTTATTGCTAGCTTCAACTTGGCCAGGCACCAGATTAAGTGCCCGATTTAGAAGTTCTATTGCCTCATCACTTTGCCCTTGTTCGGTACGAATCGCCCCCAGGTTCGCGAGGGCAACGGTATTTTCAGGTTCGACTGCGATGATGGCCTCAAATTGCTTTGTGGACTTATCCATTCGTCCAAGTCGGCTGTAGCAAATTCCAAGGTTATTCAGCGCACCTATATGGTGTGGGCACGTCTTGGCGATCCGTTCGAACAGTCCGACCGCCTCCATGTACGCGCCTTTCTGCAGCAATAAATTGCCAAGCGCAAAATTAGTGGGCACAGATTCCGGCGAGAGTTCCATGGCATGGCGAAAAGCGCTTTCGGCTCGCGCGTTATCCTCCATCGCACGAAACGTAAGACCTAGGTTCAATGCGGCTTCGGATTTTTCAGGATCGATTTCCATAGCGCGCTGAAATCGCGCAGCGGCGGCAGTTAGATCACCCAGTCGGTTCGCGGCGATACCAGCCAGCATTGCTGCCTCATAGACTTTGCCTGCGAGTTCTCCCAAGACGCCCAGAACCGCCGTCAGTTCTCCGATCTCAATCAAGCGTTGGGCTTCGGCCAACGGATCCCGAGAGCAGGTCATGGCGCGACACTTTCGAGAAATTTTGCCAGAGCGCCCACGCACGTATCATCCTCAAGGACAGTATGGGCGCGGGTCTCGATCAGCCCCGCAATACGACCGCGAAATTCCGCATCAGTACCAAGACGCACAGCAATCTCGACGTACTCTTCGGGTGTCGCGGCCACGCAGTCGCTGATACCCATGTGTGTGTAATGTGCGAGCGTGCCGCGCCCCCTGA
>CAXGSZ010000053.1:0-9303 GCA_964012455.1 uncultured Alphaproteobacteria bacterium | reverse complement strand
CTTCCCGTTCGCGCCCGGCCTTTCGGTGGAACAAGGCGAGGCGATTGAGCGTCGCAGCCAGATTGATGCTGTTCTTACCTTCCGCCCGCATCAATGCCTCCGCTTCGCGCTTCATCAACGCCGTGGCGTCATAGTACCTGCCCTGAAACTCGTAAAGGCCAGCGAGTGTCCGCCTGTGAGCCAGGGTCCGAGCGTCGGTTGAACCCAGTTTGCGGATCGCCGTCTCCAGCGCTTTCTCCGCCGCGGGGATCGCGCGCGACGCTGAATCCGATTGCGCCTGCGCATCCGTCAGAATGACAGCGACCCACACGACCGCAAAAATAATCGCGTATATCTTCCGACCGATTTTAACCCCTGCACACATTTTCTGGATGCTAACGATTTCGCGGTCAACCGCAACTACGGGGATTTCGGGTTGACTCCCTTGCACCAGCGTCGAATCGGCATTACTTCGGGTAAAATCCGTCTCACAGAGACGCCACACGGAAGCAGCGCCATGGCCCATCATCACAGCAAGGTCTTCATTATCGGCTCCGGTCCAGCCGGATATACCGCCGCCATTTATGCGGCGCGCGCCAGTCTCGAACCGATGATCGTCGCCGGAATGCAGCCAGGCGGGCAGATGACCATTACCACCGATGTCGAGAACTATCCGGGCTTTGAAGACGTCGTCCAGGGTCCCTGGCTCATGGAACAGATGCAAAAACAAGCCGAACATGTCGGTACACGTATGATTTACGACGTCATCATTGAAGTCGACTTCTCTTCCCGGCCGTTCCGGGCTACGGGAGATTCCGGCGACACCTATTCGGGAGATACGGTGATAATTTCGACGGGCGCACAGGCCCGCTGGCTTGGGCTTTCGGCGGAAGAGAAGTTCATGGGCTTCGGTCTTTCCGCCTGCGCGACCTGCGACGGGTTCTTCTTCCGCGAGAAGGAAGTGGCGGTCATCGGTGGCGGCAACACCGCGGTCGAAGAAGCGCTCTATCTTACCAACCACGCGAGCAAAGTGACGTTGATCCACCGCCGCGATCAGTTGCGTTCGGAGAAGATTCTGCAGGATCGGCTCTTCGCAAATCCGAAAATCGAAGTTCTCTGGGATCACGTCATGGAGGACATCATCGGTGATGACAACCCGGCAAGCGTGACCGGTGCAAAACTTCGCAACGTCAAGACGGACGAAGTTTCCGAGCTTGCGGTCGACGGTATTTTCGTCGCCATCGGCCACGATCCTGCGACGTCGATCTTCAATGGTCATATCGAGCTCGACGATGAAGGCTACGTCATTACCAAGCCCGATAGTACGGAGACGGCCATTCCCGGCGTATTTGCCGCCGGCGACGTCAAGGACAAGGTTTACCGGCAGGCAGTCACAGCAGCCGGGATGGGTTGCATGGCAGCTCTTGAGGCGGAGAAATTCGTCGCGGAGCACGAGGTGCAAAGCGCGGCGGCAGGGTAGCCCGTCCCGCTTCGGCATCTATCCACCGTAAAACACGTTATCGCCAAGGTCCTTTATCTCTAGTACCACCGCGTTGGCACGACCCTCGGGCGGTCGGGAGAGACGGACCTCGACTACTTCGCCGACGACGATGTGATGATCACCCTTCTCGATCATTTCCGCCACCTTGCATTCAATTGCGGTGGGTGCGCTCAAAAGAATTGGCGACCCGGTCATGCCGACCCCCACCGGCTCGCCACTAATGGTACCGCCAGCGGCTTTGGCGGGTTTAAAGAACGCAAACGCTTTTTCTTACTGTCCTTTGCCCAGCATGTTCAGGGCGAAACACCCCGCCGCTTTCACGACCGAATAGAGGCTTGAATCCGCGTTCACGCCAATCGCCACCCGCGGGGGATCAAAAGAGCATTGCACGACCCAGTTCACGGTTCCGGCACTACCATTGCCATCGCCGTCCTTGGCGGTCATGACATAGAGAACGTAAGGGGTCATCTGGAGCGTGGTTTTCTTCTTGTCCTCGCTCATTTCAATTTTCTTTCGGTTGGCGGTTCTATGCGATCAAATATCGGCGCAACCGATGAAGGAAAGGACCGAGCCATGCGCAACCGCCGACCGCCCAATTTCCGACGATCCTGGCTTTTTCTCGGGGGTGCCGACGTAGATGCGCTCATCGCCGCGGCCGACTGCGGCGCCGATGTACTAATACACGATCTCGAAGACTTTACCGCGCCAGACCAGCATCCGGCCGCGCTGGTCATTGCACCGACGGTCCTTGCCGCATGGAAGGAACGCGGCATCATAGCGGGCGTGCGCATCAACCCGCTTGCAGATTGCGGAGGCGAGGATCTGACTGCCGTCATGCCGGGGACCCCGGACGTCATCATGTTGCCGAAGGTCGGAGAACCGGCCCATGTGGCAGAGCTCGACCAAGCCATCTTAAGCGCCGAACGCGCGGCGGGGATCGACAACGGGAGCACGGAACTCGTCCCTAATATCGAGCTGGCGCGCGGCCTCATCCAGACCCACGACATTTGTAAGGCGAGCCCGCGCGTGAGCGCAGCACTGGTTGCATCGGAAGACATGGTGACCGATCTCGGCGCCGAACGCGGGCGGGACGGCGAAGAGCTGAAGTATGTGCGCGCCAGGTTTCATGTGGAATGCGTCGCGGCGAGCGTGGTTTCCATCGACGCACCCTATACGTGGACGGACGACGAAGGCGTCGAGCAGGAAGCGCGCCATGCGCGGCGCCTCGGATACAAAGCGAAGAGCGCTGTCAATCCAGGGCATGCGGCGGTTATCAATCGCGTCTTCACGCCGTCAGAAGATGAAGTCGAAGAAGCTCGACGCATTGTCGAGGCATTCGAGACCGCGCAAGCACGGGGCGACGGTCGTGCCGAACTCAACGGATCGCTGATCGAGACGCCGATCTACCGGAACGCCCAGCAACTTTTGAATCGATACGAGGCGCTTGCTGTTTATTAAACCCGCTTGCCTATATCGATCCAGACCGCCTTGGCCATACCGCGGATCTTGCCAGTGTCGTCGTAAAGCGCGGTCCCGGCGATAGCCTTTCTGCCCGCGCGCTCGATCGGCCACCCGATCACAGTGCATTTCGTTCCGGCGGCAAAGGTGGCATCGACCTTTGCCGTCAAACGGCCGAGGAGCATAATGCTGCCGCTGTCACGGATGATCGACCAGACGCCAGGACAATCGAGCGCGCTCCATAGTATGCGAGGCGGGATCAAACCATCCTCAGAGGCGAAGTTCGCGTGTGGCGTCCAGTGTGCCGCAACCACATCACTGCCCTCGACCGGTCCGGTCAGAAGACGCAATCCATCCCCTTCCTTACGACCCGCACCACAAGCGAAGCATTTGTGGAAGTCGTCTTTCTTGAATTCGTTAAACCGGATTTCCGCGCCCGCCACCGCATCGGGTTCCGGGCAATCAGGTATTTCGAGCGCCAATCCGGACGGCCTGACCTCGCCGACCAGCGTTCCGCCATCGAAGACACGCGCGTCTTCCCCCTCGCGCGATACGGTCATTGCACGGTCGAGCGGTGGCGGGCTGCGCAAAGTCACCTCCGCCGATCCGTCGACAAGGTCGGCAAACGCACCTGCGACGTAGCCGCCGTGGCCGGAGCCCGACGGCCCGTTGAACTGCGATGCGATAGTGATGAATTCGTTCATACCAAACTCCAAGGTATGGCGGCGGGAATCGCTCTTCAACGTAACCCGAACGACGCCATCGACAATCTATATCCTTTGACAGGGCGCACACGGTATGCAGCCGATCGAATGCTAGACTGTTCCAAACCAATAGAGGCTATCATAATTAAGCGACACATCGGCGCCATGATCGGCGCCTTTCTGCTCAATCTGGCGCAACTCCCGCTGTCGGCCGACGACGCGCCCCCAAGAGCGTTGCCCGAACTTGCGGAGGGTAAGGCGCAGCTTTTTTCCTGCGACAGAGTTCCGTATTCCAGGCGGGGAAACTGGTCAAACCGGAGATAAACGGTGCCTTGGTGGCAAAGCTGCGAAACCGTGATTACACCTTTATCGAGCTACTCCCCGGCGAACACTATTTTACGGTCAGCGCCTTTACAACGACGGGCACGTTCCGTTCCGGTCTCACACTCGCCTAGAAACAAATCCGCTTTCTGCTCATGCGGCCCAATACCCGGGTGGAGGAGCGCCGCACACTATTCCAAGACTTGCGGCGCTTCGATCTGGATGGCGGACTTTTCGACGTTCAGGAAGTCAGCGTCGCCAATGGGGAAGATTATCGCCGCTCGATGCGGTACCCGAAACCAATCGCCGCCGCGTCGCCGCTAAAACGCGGCTAACCAGTCGGCTTGTTATTGCTCTCAATAATGTGCAGAACCCGCGGGCGTGGCCTATATCCCTGTCAAACAGAACACACAAAGGGAGAACTTCCATGCTGCTCGATGTCCGCACCTATACCTGCCGTCCCGGGACGATCAAGAAACATCTCGAACTCTACGCCAAAATGGGCGCTGAGCCGCAATCGCGTAATTTAGGCAAGCCGTTGCTGTATATGACGACGGAGACCGGCAACCCGAACCAATACGTCCACATCTGGGCCTACGAGAACGCAGGGGATCGCGAAGCAAAACGCAAGAATCTCTGGGCCGACCCGGATTGGCTGGCCTATGTTCAGGAAAGCGGCAAGCTCGGCGCCCTGGAAGCGCAGGAAAACCGTCTGATGGTACCCGTCGACTTTTTCCCGCAACCAAAGGTCCAGGAATAACTGTCGAAACGTCTCCTCCCGCTCCATATCCCTCACGGGAGCAATGACGATGAGCGGGAGAATTCGGAATGGCAGAAACCGGCAAGCGGCCTGAGACGGCGCTCAGTAAAGTAAGGGTGCTTGATTTGGGCCGCGTCTTGGCGGGACCGTATTGTGGCCAGATCCTCGGCGATATGGGCGCCGAGGTCATTAAGGTCGAACATCCAGTGCGTGGAGACGACACCCGCGCGTGGAAGCCGCCAACCGTAGGAGACGACGCCGCTTATTTCTGCGCCGTCAATCGGAACAAGCGCAGTATCGGGATTGATCTCGCATCCGATGGCGGACGCAACCTCCTACTTGAACTTGCGAAGAACAGCGATGTACTGGTCGAGAATTTCCGCCCAGGTGTCACCAAACGCTTGGGCATCGACTATGCGGAAGTCGCCAAGGTAAATCCGAAACTGATCTATTGCTCGATTTCCGGGTTTGGTCAGGAAGGACCGATGGCGCAGAGGGCCGCCTACGATTATGTGGTACAGGCAACAGCCGGAATTATCGCCCTCACCGGAGAGCCGGATCGTATCCCAATTCGATGTGCCGGCGCGATTTCCGACTATGGTACCGGATTGTGGAGTGTCGTGGCGGTCTTGTTCGCCTTGATGGAACGTGAGCGGACCGGCAAAGGGCAGCATATCGACATGGCGATGAACGACACGACGATGCTATACCTGAGCCATGTCGCAGCGATGTATTTTGCCGACGGTCTCACGCCGAATCGGGTCGGAAACGGTCATGAGAAGATCGTGCCCACCGATGTCTATCAAACCAAGGATGAGCCTCTGATGGTACTCTGCGGCAACGACGGGATGTTCGAACGGCTGGCGAAGGCTATCGGGCGCCCCGACATGCTCGACGATCCACGATTCTGCACCAATATCGACCGGTCCGCAAACCTAGGCCCTCTCGGCGAGATCATGCGCGAAGCCATGCTCACCGACACCCGGGCGAATTGGGAACGACGCCTGTCGGAAGCAGACGTCGCCTTTGCCCCCATCCGGAGCATCGAAGAGGCCTATACGGCAGACGATGTAGTCGAGCGAAACATGGTGATGGAACTGCAGCACGGTTCCGGCGAGACTTTCCGTGTTCTTGGTTCGCCGCTCAAGATGTCGGAGTCGCAGGTCAACGAGAACCCGCTGCCGCCACCGATGCTGGGCGAGCACAGCCAGGAAATTCTGAAGGAGGTGCTCGGCCTCAACGACAACGCCATTGATGCGTTACGCCAATCGGGCGCAATCAATGCCGCGGGTTAATTTCGCGAAGTCAGGAGACGGAACATGAAAGATTCACTTAAAGCAGGTGTCAGTTTCACCACCAAGGCGATCGTCGAGAAAGACAAGACCATTGGCTTCATGGGCGAGGACCTCCGGGTCTACGCCACACCGTTCATGGTGCAGGACACTGAGCGGAGTTGCCGCGACTTCATATTGGAGCATCTCGACGACGGTGAAGACTCCGTAGGCGCCCGTGTCGAGATTGATCACCTCGGCCCCACACTGATCGGCCAGACGGTCGAGATCGAAGGAAAGGTGACCGAAGTCGAGGGCCCCCGCGTCCTGTTTGAGGTCGAAATCCGCGACGAGGTCGACACCGTGGGCCGGGTTAAGCACACCCGGTTTGTCGTCGAGAAGGCACGCCAGGGCGGTCGTCTTGAAAAGAAAAAGGCGCGCCTCACTGAAGCGGGCGTAGAGCGCACCTTTTAAAAAAATCGGGCAGATCGTTTAGTTCTGTCCGAGCAGCGCCTCGCGGAAGCGCCCCTTGTGCCATGAAGCATCCCGCGATCGGTAGATCGACGGTGGCTTGGTCGGAGCGACCTTCACGAGAACGAACGATGTGCCATTACCCTCGCGCAACATTTGCGCCGCTTCGGCCAATTCCGCTTCTTTGGTGACGGTGCGAACGTTTGGAATTTGCCCGCCTTCCGCCATTTTCGCGATGTCCACGCCACGTCCGGTATGGCTCTCCTGCCATCCGGTCTCGCCATAGTGCTCGTTGTCGACGCAGATGATCGAAAGATTCGGCGGATTCAGCACGCCGACCGTCGCCAGCGTGCCCACGTTCATCAGCAACTCGCCGTCACCCGTGACCACCATCACCTTGCGGTCGGGCTGTGCGAGTGCAAGGCCTAGACCCATCGCAACGGCGGCGCCCATCGCACCGGAAAGTGTGAAGGCGGCAGGGCTGTCCGCCCCGACCACGTGAAGAATATCGTCCTTACTGCCCGCCAGACCGGAGACGAACAGCGTCTCCCCAGGATCACCAACCAATTCGGTTATTGCATGGCGGCGCTCCAAGACACCGTCGGCAACATCCTGATCCGGTCCCAGCCGCAGGTTTGGTTTCGATGACATGTCAATCCTCCTATGCCGTCGGGAAGGCTTTGGCGCCTAGCAATTTCTGGGTCAGCAATACGGCGACAGCCTCTTCGGATTGAAAGGCCATCGTACATGCCGCACGAGAAGTTGGAATGAGTTCGTCCTCACTCTCGACGCGAAGGCAGGTAATTCCAGACGCCTCCATCACAGGCTGCGTCGCCTTGCCCATCGCCATCTGCCAGGCATTTCCTTCGCCGAAATCCCCGCGCATGCTAACGAATGTCAGGAACGGAAACCGACCGTGCGAGACGAGAGAAAAGAAATTCACGCAATTGCCAACACCGCTCGACTGCATCAGCAAAACACTCCGCGCGCCACCAAGATGCGCACCACATTGCAGCGCCACGCCTTCCTCTTCGGTCGTCAGCGAAACCGAATGTACGTCCGGATCCGCAATCGATCTATTTATCAATTCACGATGTCCGGCATCCGGCACATATGAGAACTGGGACACATCAAATTCGTTCTTCAGCAAGTCATAGAGATCGCCTTGCCAGGCGGGCGCTTCGGACATCCGGGCCTCCTTAAAATACTACGATAGCCATTTAAGAGTCGGGTCCCGGTGAACAAGGGTCGATCTCTGGCATATCGGAATCACGCGCGACCAGTGACAAGATATCCGCTAAGTTGTCCTTCGGGCCTCCTCCTCGGCGCATTTCAACGTAAGTTCTCCCCAAGGCATGCTATTTGGAGGAAGACAGAGATGAGTAACCCATCCGATGAATTGAGGGCCGAAGCGGAAGCCGTCGGCTTGACCCGGCTGGAAGGAAAGCATTGGGATGAGCTCGAAAAGGCTCTAGACGCAAAACGCAAACACACCACCGGCATGCCGGACGATCTCACGATCTGGGACGAGCCGGCGCATGTCTACCGTGCCGGGGATGAGGCGTGAGCGATGTCTGACCTTCACTATATGAGCATAGCCGACGCGGGCCGGTCGATTCGCGAGAGAGACCTCTCGCCGGTTGATTTCGTTGATGCGCTGTTGACGCGAATCTTCCAGATTGATCCGAAGCTGGACGCCTTTTTGGCTGTTGCGAGCGACCAGGCGCGCGCAGATGCGAAAGAAGCGCAGGAAGAGATTGCCAATGGCAACTACCGCGGCCCAATGCACGGTATTCCTTACGGCCTCAAAGACATTATCGACTATGCGGGTTTAAAGACAACCGCGCATTCGAAACTGTTGGCCGACAACACAGCCGATACAGATGCCACCGTGACCGCAAAGTTGAAAGCTGCAGGCGGAGTTTTCATGGGTAAACTCGCCACTCATGAATTCGCCATTGGAGGGCCGTCATTCGATCTGCCTTGGCCGCCAGCGCGCAATCCGTGGAACACGGACCGGCATCCCGGCGGCTCATCCAGCGGGTCTGGAGCCGCTGTTGCCGCAGGCCTGCTCCCGGGCGCCCTCGGGTCGGATACTGGTGGTTCAGTGCGCCACCCGGCGTCAATCTGTAGTCTCGCGGGTCTTAAACCAACCTACGGACGGGTCAGCCGGGCCGGAGTCGTCCCGCTGTCCTTCAGCCTCGACAATGTCGGCCCCTTAACGCGGACAGTCGAAGACAATGCAATCATGCTCTCCGTTATTGCCGGACATGATCCACGCGACCCGGCAAGCGCACGCGCCGAGGCTGTCGACTTCACACGGGATCTCGACAAGGGCGTCAAAGGATTGCGGATCGGACTGGTGCGGCACTTCTACACCAAAGATCTCGATTCGCAGAAGGAAATGGCGGCTTCGATAGACCACGCCGCCGATGTGCTGCGAGACCTGGGTGCGACCGTCGAGGAAGTCGCGTTAGCGCCACTTTCGCAATATGCAGCTGTCAACCGGGTGATACTGCTGTCTGAAGCCTATGCAGTGCACGAGAAATGGTTGCAGGAACGCCCCACGGATTACGCTCATTTCACGCGAGAGCGACTATTGCCCGGCGCGTTCATCCGGGCCACCCATTACGTTCAAGCGTTGCGTCATCGGGAGAAGATGAAACACGCTTTCGCCAATCTGATGAAGACCTACGACGCTGTCGTGACGACGTCGAGCATGCAGGTCGCCTGCCGGATTGACGACGAGCCGGAAGTCGTCCGGACATACTCGTTGCAGTCGCGTACACCCTTCAATGTTATCGGCAATCCGGCTCTTGTGGTGCCGAGTGGCTTTGA
>CAXGSZ010000052.1:0-9309 GCA_964012455.1 uncultured Alphaproteobacteria bacterium | reverse complement strand
CATCGACGTTGATATCCCACTCGGGACCTTCACCTGTGTCACCGGTGTCTCCGGTAGTGGGAAATCAACCTTTGTGATTGAGACCCTCTACAACGCCTTAGCAAGACGACTGCACGGCACGCGCGTCGTCCCGGGAGAATACGATAAGATCGTTGGCATAGAATTCCTCGATAAGGTCATTGATATCGACCAGTCGCCGATCGGCCGCACCCCGCGCTCTAATCCAGCGACCTATACGGGAGCCTTCACACCTATTAGAGAGTGGTTTTCCGGTCTACCAGAGGCAAAGGCGCGTGGATATGCCCCAGGCCGGTTCTCCTTCAACGTAAAGGGCGGTCGATGCGAAGCGTGTCAAGGCGACGGTGTTATCAAAATCGAAATGCACTTCCTGCCTGATATTTACGTTCAATGCGATACCTGCAAAGGAAAACGCTATAATCGCGAAACACTAGAAATTTGTTTTAGAGACAGATCGATATCAGATGTTCTTGAAATGACGGTTGAAGAGGGATCGGACTTTTTCCAAGCTGTTCCAGCCATACGAGACAAGCTCGTAACCCTGCAAAGGGTCGGCCTCGGGTATATTAAAATCGGTCAGCCTGCCACCACCCTTTCAGGTGGCGAAGCGCAAAGGGTCAAGCTCGCAAAAGAACTCTCACGACGGGCCACAGGTAAGACGCTATATATCTTGGATGAACCGACTACGGGACTACATTTCGAAGACGTGCGGCGGCTCTTGGAAGTCCTCCACGCATTAGTCGATCAGGGTAATACAGTAGTCGTGATTGAGCATAACCTCGAGGTTGTGAAAACCGCTGATCACGTCATAGATCTTGGGCCCGAAGGGGGTGACATCGACGGTGGCCGGGTCGTGGCGACGGGTACACCCGAGGATGTCGCGGTGGCGGATGGGCATACCGGCGTGTTTCTGGCGCCACTTCTGCCAAAGAAAACGTCATCCCGCAGCCGGAAACGCGCATGACCCCGATCCATATTATCGGCGGTGGTCTCGCGGGATGTGAAGCGGCTTGGCAATGTGCGCGACTCGGTGTGCCGGTGATCCTGCATGAAATGCGACCAATCCGAGGTACTGAAGCCCATCTTTCGGATGACCTGGCCGAATTGGTCTGCTCCAACTCCTTTCGCTCCGACGATGCGGAATACAATGCAGTAGGATTGCTCCATGAGGAGATGAGACGGTGCAATTCTGTTATTCTTGCGGTTGGCGATCGTAATAAAGTGCCGGCGGGTGGTGCACTTGCCGTGGATCGGACTGCGTTCAGCGACGCAGTCACCGCCGCAATAACGTCCGAGCCATTGATTGAAGTCCTGCGTGAGGAAATTGCCGGTCTTCCACCGCCAGAATGGAAATCGGTTATCATTGCGACGGGCCCCCTTACCTCTCCAGCACTTGGCGAAGCCATGCTATCCCTCACTGGCGAGGACGCCCTCGCCTTCTTCGATGCAATCGCCCCGATAGTCCACCGTCATAGCATCGACATGACTAAAGCCTGGTTTCAATCGCGCTATGATAAGGGTGACGGCAAAGATTACATCAATTGTCCTCTCGACAAGGCGCAATATGAAAACTTCATCCACGCTTTAATTCACGGTTCGAAGACGGAGTTTCAGGAGTGGGAGACGACAACACCCTATTTCGAAGGCTGCTTGCCGATAGAAGTAATGGCGGAACGTGGCCCTGAGACCTTGCGGTTTGGTCCGATGAAACCCGTAGGCCTCACCAATCCTCACACGTGCGGTAAGGCACATGCAGTGGTGCAATTGCGTCAAGATAATGCGCTCGGAACCCTCTATAACCTGGTCGGTTTCCAAACGAAGCTGAAACATGGTGAACAGAAGGAAATTTTCCAGACCATACCGGGCCTTGAGAGGGCTGAGTTTGCCCGTCTTGGCGGGATCCACCGGAATACATTCCTAAACAGCCCGAAGCTTCTCGATTGCGAGCTTCGCCTCAAGGCGCGCCCCGCATTGCGATTCGCTGGACAGATCACCGGTGTGGAGGGATATGTCGAATCAGCGGCAACAGGTATACTTGCGGGGCGGTTTGCGGCGATGGAACTAATGGGCCACCAGTTTAAGCCTCCACCGCCGACAACCGCACTCGGTGCACTCATCGGTCATATTACAGGCGGTGCCGAGGCGGACACTTTCCAGCCCATGAACGTTAATTTTGGTCTTCTACCACCCCTGCAAGTCGAAGGGAAACGGCCCAAGGGTCGCGACCGAAAACTGGCCTATACGACCCGCGCACGGGCAGATTTTGACGCTTGGCTTGGAAGCGAAAGAGCGGCGTAGAAGTTCGCGCTATCCGCTTATCGCGAAGGCGCCGTCTACCGGTATGGCCGCGCCAGAGACGAAGTCCGAAGCTGCACTCGCCAAGAACACCGCAATGCCCTTGTGGTCGTCTGGTACACCCCACCGTCTTGCCGGCGTCCGGGTCAGCACCTTGTCGTTGAGTTCGGGCAGGTCGATCCGTGCCTGACGGGTCAAATCCGTGTCGATCCAACCGGGCAGGACGGCATTAACCTGGACGTTGTCTTTGGCCCAAGCGGCGGCGAGGCTCTTCGTCATCTGGACGACCCCACCCTTGCTGGCGGAATAGGCGACCACCATCGGCGCTCCAAATAGGGAATACATGGAGCCGATATTGATCACTTTGCCTTCACCCGCGGATACAAAGTGCTGATAGGCGGCCTGTGAACACACAAATGCACTAGTCAGATTCGTATCAAGTACGGTGCGCCACTCTGTCAGAGAGAGCGACTGGGGTGCCTTGCGAATGTTTGTGCCGGCATTGTTCACCAAGATGTTCAATGTGCCGAACTGTTCGACTGCAAAGTCCATCATTTCTGCGCACGCGGTCTCGTCCGTTACATCCAAAACGAAGGATGTCGCCGAAGCGCCGGTATCCGTCAGTTCCAAGACCGCCCTTGCATTCTTCTCCTCGTTCCGTCCTGCAACGACGATATTCGCCCCCGCCTCCGCCATACCTTTCGCCATAGCCAAGCCGATACCGCCATTACCGCCAGTGACTACGGCTGTTTTCCTCGAAAGGTCGAACATTTTCATCAAGACAGCCTCCTAGACATCGATTTTCTTTATACCGCCCAATAAATACCCGACAGGCAAGTCGTACCGTTGCAAAACCAGCCGACGTTCCAACACTTGGGTCGAATACGTTGCATTGGGCACGCCGAATTCGCCCAACATAGCTCTCTGCAAGGACCCCCAACAGCAAGGCAGGACGTGCCGCTTTGGGAATGCAGCTCCGGAGCTTTCTGGCAGCCTCGAGCTCGCACATGGCCAGCGCCGCTACATCCGAGGCGGCGGCCGCAAGCGAATCGGACGGTTTCATTTCGAGCAGCTCGCGACGCTCAATGTCATGTGCGTCGATCAGGTCTTAGGGAAGCATCACCCTGCCCTGCCGCAAAATACCCGTGAGCGCCCAGGCGTTACCGACGTGACGTCCTGCCTCCACAGCCGCCTCTTCGAGTGTTCCGGCAAGCGCTTCCATCGCCAAAATAATTAAGGATCCTGATGTTGCATCGGTGTAGTCGGTGAGCTATTCGAGCGTTTCGTGCGTATCTCTTTCCAAGTCCATCATGCGACCATCGATTAGCCGGTCGAAATGTTCGCGCGTGCGTCCGCGTCGGGTGACTGTTTCGGCTACGGCTTCGACAACGGCGTGTTTGCGTAAATCGGCATTAGTGTAAATAGCCTCGATCGCATCACGCCACCATTGCAATCAAATCGCGCCAAGCATGGTTTTGCTCACGATCTCGCGCGTTTTCGAGATCACTAGGTTGAAGGCGTAAAGCGCAAAGAGATCTTCGCGATGATCTTTAGGCACGAAAAAGGTCGCAAAAAATCGGTCCGCGTCAAGCCGGCGCACTTCGCCCGCGCAATAGGATAGTTCCGTTGTTGCCTGCATACCAAAACGTCCAGGTTCGATTCTGGCGGCCTATACAGCTTCAGTCAGAGGTGCCGCCAATCTAGCGGTCTCTAGCGGTTCCACTTCACAATCCCATCGACCGCCTTAACTACTCATTTCAGAGCGCGTGATTATCGCGCTATTCGACTAGGTGATTGGCAGATATTGGGTTGATGCCTATCTCCTCAAGATATTGTGATCATTTGGATGCAATGGGACACTCAATGGGAGGTTTTTACCGATGGCAGGTATACTGACATCACTTCAGAACACGGTTATCGCCGGCATCGTACTCGCGGTTGTTTTGTTCGCGCTTTTTCTTGGCGCAGATGGCGCGATAGATTACGCGTTCTGGACGTTTTTTTTCCGCTGGCTGCATGTTCTCAGCGGCGTAATGTGGATCGGCATTCTCTGGTATTTCAATTTCGTCCAAATCCCAAATATGGGAAACATTCCGGACGACCAGAAGCCGGCGATCAGCAAGGTTATCGCGCCAGCCGCCCTATGGTGGTTCCGCTGGGGTGCTATGGGCACCATCGTGACGGGCCTTATACTCGCCGCCATGAATGGTTATCTTATGGATGCCATCATGCTCGGCTCTTCCGGAGTAGCGAAGCACACGGCCATCGGTATCGGTATGTGGCTTGGAACCATCATGTGGTTCAACGTCTGGTTCATCATTTGGCCAAATCAGAAAATTGCTCTTGGCATCGTCGATGCGGATGCGGATGCAAAAGCCGCTTCGGCACGAAAAGCTATGCTTTTCTCTCGAACCAATACGATGCTCTCGATACCAATGCTATTTGCGATGGTGTCGGCGCAGAACATCTACTGATCGAACAGATCAAAACGAGGAAAGACGGGGCTTCGGCCCCGTCTTTTTTCATGCCTAAGCTATCGATTCAATCGAGAGCGACCAGTCCCGCCGCGACGTGTCGACCCGCCGCCGCAAGAATGTTGTAGGCCGACACGCTGCACCCGTATCCATCGCGTCAACGGCGAGCCCCTTTTGGCGGCAGGTGTCGGTCAACTCGCGCGGTAAGAGTTGCATCATTTTCCCACAGCCGATTAGCAATATCTCTATGCGAGGCTCTTCCTGAAGCACAGCCGCAAGGCTGTTGATATTGATATAATCGTAAATGGCAATTTCTCAGGACCAGGTCCGGCCCGGGAGTACAATTATCAACCCCTGTTACTCGGTCCGTGAGACCTTGAAACGACCGCTTACATAGTTCTGAACGGTCTTCCGGAACCAACGGGGTGATAGCCAGGCGTCTATGCCTTCGTCGAGGACCCTTCTTTCTCATCATCGTTGTTCAGAGAACGACGATCGATCTTGAAATAAATCAACAATGGTACTGCCAGCGCAATAGAAGAATAAGTTCCCACGAATACGCCCCAAATCAGAGCAATGGTAAACCCTCGGATGACCTCTCCTCCAAAAAAGAATAGGGCAAGCAACGCCAACAACGTCGTGACACTGGTCATCACGGTTCGCGATAGCGTCTCGTTTATCGACCGATTGAACAACTCGATCATCGAAAGGCGTTTATAGCGGCGCATATTCTCGCGGACGCGGTCGTACACAACGACCGTGTCATTTATCGAATAACCTGCGATCGTAAGCACCGCTGCAACGGTTGAAACGTTGAACTCCAATTGGAGTAACGCAAAAAGGCCAATGGTCGTGAGGACATCATGGGTAAGGGCGATCACCGCGCCAATACCGAATTGCCATTCAAAACGGAACCATATATACAACAGGATTGCGACGACCGCCGCAAGCACTGCCCAAATCGCGGCTTCTTTCAGTTCGGCGCCGACGGTCGGGCCCACAAACTCTGTCCGGCGATACTCCGCGACACTGCCAGAAAGTGATTCTTTGATCCTGTCAACAGCGATTTTCTGGGCGTCATCTCCGCCTTCCTGCCGCTGCACGCGAATGAGAACCGTATCGGGTGCGCCGAACTCTTGAAGCGATACATCTCCCAGTCCAAGCCCGCCGATTCTGCCCCGTAAATTCCCAATATCCACCGATCCAGTCGTCTTGACCTCTAAGAGAATTCCTCCAAGAAAATCGATACCCAAGTTGAGTCCGCGCCCTGTGAACAAGGCCAGCGAGCCAACCACCAGACATATCGACGTCACAAGCGCAACTTTGCGCCACTCCATAAAGCGGATTTTCGTCTTGTCAGGGACTAATCGAAGCGTCTTCAAGATTACCCCCAGCTTAAATCGGCAGAACTTGAGGGCGACTGCGACGCAGCCAAATAACAATAAGCAATCGTGTCACCATTATCGCGGTAAACATTGATGTCAGGATGCCAACCGAGAGGGTCACGGCAAAGCCTTTTATCGGTCCAGAACCAAATGCGAAAAGCAAGACTGCGGCAATCAATGTCGTTAGGTTCGAGTCGATGATGGTTGTCAGTGCGCGGCGATAACCGGCGTCAATCGAGGCGATAGGCCCCCGTCCGGCACGAGTCTCCTCGCGAATGCGCTCAAATATCAGGACGTTTGCGTCGACCGCCATCCCCATGGTTAGAACAATTCCTGCGATACCCGGTAAGGTAAGGGTCGCCTGCAGTACAGACAATAACGCGAATATAATTGCGATATTGAAGAGGAGCGCGACATCCGCCATCAGGCCGAACCGGCCATATACGACGACCATGAAAATAATCACGAGCAGAAGCCCGATCAGGCTCGCCGATTTACCCGCTTCCACGGAATCCTTACCGAGTCCCGGTCCAACCGTCCGCTCCTCGAGAAATGATACAGGTGCGGGCAGTGCGCCAGCCCGCAGCAAAAGCGCCAAGTCCTGCGTTTCTTGCACGGAGAACTGGCCGGTAATGATACCGCTGCCACCAGTAATCGGCTCGTTGATGCGGGGAGCGCTTATAACTTTACCGTCAAGCACAATAGCAAGCAACCGGTGGACGTTCTTGCTCGTGACTGACCCGAACTTGCGTGCCCCGCTTTGATCAAACCTAAATGAAATGACCGGTCGATTCTGGTCGAAGCTGGGCTGCGCGTCCGTCAGACTGTCGCCGCCAACCTCTACCTTCCGCCGAACCCAATAGCGGGCTCCTTCCCGGTCTTCCTCCTCGGACGGAAGGTCCAAATAGCCCGGTGGCGTGCGGCGGCCTGGACCGTAGACTTCAGGATGTGCCAAATGAAACGTCAGTTTGGCCGTCGTATTGAGGACCGCCTTCACACGCTCCGGATCATCAACCCCCGGGATCTGCAGCAAGATACGTTCATCTCCCTGCCTCTGAATAGTCGGTTCGCGCGTTCCAGTTTCGTCAATCCGAATTCGGATTATCTCCAAAGCCTGACGCACCACATCGCTGCGTCGGTTTGAAATCGCTTCCTCGGTATATCCGATGCGGAACCCACCTGTATCAAGCGTGTCGATTCTAACGCCAGGGTTTCGCTCAAAGATCAACTCACGAACCCGATCGCGTTTTGCGGGATCCGAGACATCGAATTCAACAGCACGCCTCTCAAGCCGCATGTTCTTAGGGAACGCCCGTAGTCCCCTCAGAATATCACGGATATCACCTTCGAGATTGCCGACCATTTCGTCGATCGCGACGTCGGTTTCGACCTTAAGCAGTAGATGCAGTCCCCCTTGCAGATCGAGGCCCAGGTTAATCGTGTTTCCGGGCATCCAATCCGGGAAGTTTTCAAATGCCTTTCCGCCAATCACATTCGGCAATGCATAGAGCACACCAAGAACACAGATCACCGCTACGGTAACACGCTGAAATATCGAAATATTGATCATGACGCCAGGTGCGCTCGGATGCCGCTCAACCCTTGCCTGTCAGACGGTTAAGAAGGCTTGCGCCTTCCTTCTTGTCTTCCAAGTCTTTCCCGGCCTCATCATTCACGGCCTGAGGCTTTTCCTTTTTCCCAGGCTCTGTCTTCGACATGACGCTGGCAAGCGTCGAACGGGAAATTTTCACCTTAACACCTTCCGCGATTTCCACCTGCAACTCCTCGTCGCTGACCACTTTGGCGACCGTGCCTATAATACCGCCGCCGGTCACTACTTTGTCACCGCGTCTTACCGCGGTAAGCATTTCGCGGTGCTCTTTCATTTTCTTCTGCTGTGGTCTGATCAACAGGAAATAAAAAACGGCGAAAATCAAAACCAGCGGAAACATCATCGAAAAAATGTCACCGCCACCGGCACCGCCCGCGCCTTGGGCCCAGGCTTCGGAAATCAACATGTGGAGCTCCTTCCGTTGCGGCAGGTAAAGCCGCGTCGGGCGCGACTATACAGGCCTTGCAATTAAATTCAATTCAAGGACGCGAGATTACAAGCACCGATTCGTATGGATTGACGAAACTCGGAGCCAGGACGATATCCCGCACCCCTCCAATAGTTTCCCTGGCGACGGCATGATGATGGATCAATTGTTGAAATCAGCTCTGAACAGGTTCAGAGATCCATCAGCACGTCCGACGTCCGACTTATTCTAAAAGACGAATCGCGAATGGTCTTATAAGTTGAACTTGAATTCGCCCGAATGACGATTCATTGCGGCTCGCCGCCTCAGAAACCGCAACGGATTGACTGCTTCCCGTCCTCTTCGGATTTCAAAATGTAGTTGCGGTCGGTCCACGCTCCCCGAACTGCCGACACGGGCGATAGTTTGTCCGCGCCGGACTGTCTCCCCGGATTTCACAAGAAGTGCTTCGTTATGTGCGTAAGCGCTCATCAACCCCCTGTCGTGGCGAATGAGAACCAGATTCCCAAAACCTCGTAATTCATTACCTGCGTAGGCGACGACCCCCGCTTGGGCCGCCTGCACGGGGGCACCTCGGGGTGCCGCCAGATTTATGCCGTCATTGTGCAGACCTTTACCCTTTACACCGAACCGGGAAATCAAACGTCCTTCAACGGGCCAAACGAATCCACCGCTGGCTTTCGGCGGCCTTGGTAATTTCGGGCGCACTGCCACAGGTTTCTTTGGCCTTGATGTCGCCCACCTATCCGAAGCTTTTGCAATACTCTTCTGTGCGGCCTTTTGCGCAGTTTGGACACGCTCCGCCTCTATAGCACCTGGCAGTCGCAGCGAACTGCCAACGATAATCTTATACGGAGGCTTCAAATCATTTAGAGAGGCAAGATTGCTCATCGCGACGCCATATTGTCGCGATATGCCGTAGAGCGTATCACCGCGCACGACGCGGTGGGTTCGCGGACTGGGAAGCTTCAATCGTTGTCCCACAACCAGCCGATAGGGTGGATGTAGCCGATTGGCGCTGATTATCGATCGCGTCGACACACCGTACCGTCGGGAAATACCGTAAAGACTATCATTGAGCGCTACGACATGGACGCC
>CAXGSZ010000051.1:0-9312 GCA_964012455.1 uncultured Alphaproteobacteria bacterium | reverse complement strand
GCGCTGTTACGGCACCGTTCACCGCGTGCGAGGACGCCGAGGTGATGATGGTCATCGGCGCCAATCCGACGGAGAACCACCCGGTTGCCGCGACATTCTTCAAGCAGCAAGTGAAGGCCGGGAAGACGCTGATCGTCTGTGATCCTCGGGGGCAGGCGCTCCGCAAGCAAGCG
Source organism: uncultured Alphaproteobacteria bacterium (assembly GCA_964012455.1). Classification (GTDB taxonomy): domain Bacteria; phylum Pseudomonadota; class Alphaproteobacteria; order UBA8366; family UBA8366; genus UBA6544. Next base: position 9,139 of record CAXGSZ010000051.1, on the reverse strand, counting down.
ACGCACATGTTGCAATTCAAGCCTGGCACCGATGTGGCCATGCTCAATGCGATGCTCCACGTCATTGTCGAGGAAGATTTGCATGACGAGCAGTTCGTGCAGGCGCGGACCGACGGGTTTGAAGCACTGCGCGAGCATCTGAAGGAATATGCGCCGGAAAAGATGGCGGAGGTTTGCGGGATTGATGCCGAGACCCTGCGCACGGTCGCGCGGCTTTATGCGACGTCCGAGGCGTCGATCGTGTTCTGGGGTATGGGCATTTCGCAGCACACCCACGGCACTGACAACGCCCGGTGCCTGATCGATTTGGCACTGATCACGGGACAGGTCGGACGTCCTGGCACGGGGCTGCATCCCTTGCGCGGGCAGAACAACGTCCAGGGCGCTTCGGATGCGGGCCTGATCCCGATGCTCTATCCGGACTACCAGTCGGTCGAAGTGCCGGAAATCAAGACGAAATTCGAGGAATTCTGGAAGGCTGATCTCGATCCTGCGAAGGGCCTGACCGTCGTCGAGATCATGGACGCCGTGCACGAAGGCACGATCCGCGGCATGTACGTGATGGGCGAGAACCCTGCGATGTCCGACCCCGATGCCCAGCATGCCCGCGAAGGTCTTGCCATGCTAGAGCATCTCGTGGTCCAGGACATCTTCCTGACCGAGACGGCGTTTCATGCGGACGTGGTGCTCCCCGCATCCGCTTGGCCCGAGAAGGACGGTACCGTAACTAATACGAATCGTCAGGTGCAGATGGGCCGCGCCGCGCTGGAAATGCCGGGTGAGGCACGCCAGGACTGGTGGATCATCCAGGAGATCGCCCAACGCATCGGCCTTGATTGGCAATACGAACATCCACGGGATGTCTTCGCGGAGATGGCGGAGATAATGCCGTCTTTTGCCAACATCACCTGGGATCGGTTGGAGAGCGAAAACGCGGTGACCTATCCGTGTGATGCGCCGGATAAGCCAGGCAACGAGATCGTGTTCGCGGAATCATTCCCTACGCCGTCGGGCCGCGGCAACCTGGTCGGCGCGGAGGTGTTGCCGCCGGATGAAATGCCCGATGACGACTACCCGATGATCCTGACGACGGGTCGTCAGCTTGAGCATTGGCACACCGGTGCGATGACGCGCCGGGCGAGCGTACTTGACACCATCGAGCCGGAGGCTGTAGCGCAGTTGAATTATCGCGACCTGAAACGCCTCGGGATCGAGGCGGGGGATAACGTGCGTGTCGAGACGCGCCGCGGCGCCATCGAATTGAAGGCGCGGGTCGATCGGGCGATTCCGGAAGGTGTGCTGTTCGTGCCGTTCTGCTATGCGGAAGCGCCTGCGAATTTCCTAACCAATCCGCAGCTTGATCCGTACGGTAAGATTCCAGAGTTCAAGTTCTGCGCGGCGCGGGTGGAGAGGGCGGCTGAGGCTTCTTCATAGCGTCAAGCCGCCGTTCGTTTCTGTTGGAGATAACGGGCAAAACCTAAGGCCGTTATCAGCAATAAAATTCTGATCGAGTGGCCGTCGTGTATCAGCAGGGGCGGTAGGACGACGACCAGGAAGGCCGGAACGGCATAGCCCGGCCAGCCACGGGTCGCATTCGCGAGTATAAGAACGATTAAAATGCCGAGCAGGGCTCCGATCAGCCCCAATTCCATTGCAAGACCTAAGAAGGAATTGTGGACATAGCTGTGGCCCTCACGCGCGAGTAGTGGAACCACTTTTACGCTTAATGGAAATTGTCCCAATCCGGTGCCGAAGGGGAACGTCTCGAGGAGTCGATCTAGCGCGACAGTCCACAGCTCAATACGAATTCCAGCAGACCTTTCAATCGTGTCCATATGTTGTAGAAACTCGATATTTGCGCCTAGAAATGCGGCCGCGACGATTCCACAACTAATCGTCAGTAGAATGGCCGTCCCGGCTAAAAGTTTCCTCGTGAGCGTATGGCTGGGCAAGTGCGGCTCGAGGACGATCCAGGCGAGAAGCGCCGTCACAAGTCCAGCTATCCCCTTACTGTGTAAGACGACCGAGGTCGCGATCACCGCCACGCAGGCGATGACTAAGCATAGACGGATTCGGAGCTGAACGCGCCACTTGCCATCCAATACAAGCAGGAACAATAGGCCTACCAAATAAGCGGCATATACGGTGCGTGAGGGCGGTATTGGCTCGTAAAGGGCGACAGCTATGAAAACCGGGCAGGCAATCGCCAAAATTATCAGGACGGTTTTAAATGGCGGGCATTCATTGACATTTCTCTGGAATAGCGTCACCAGAAGGACGAAATAAACGACGATAAGAACGAGCTTAAAACTCTCCTTCAGCAGGCGCGAAAAGAGCAATTCAACGCCTGATATGGTGATGAGCGTCGAATGAATGACAATTGCCGCGACGGCAATCAATCCACCAAACAAAATCGGACTGGGTGGTACTGTCAGCCATCCGCGATACCATCCCAAAATCATTAAACCGGGCAGCAGGACATCGAAGGCGGATGGTTGCACCCAGACATTGATGCCAGGGGCAATGAAAGGAACATGCACGGCGACTCCGACCAGCAGGACGATCCAGAGTTTGTGTTGCGGTGATTTTACAAGATTGAGCAATTCGTCTCGCTCGGTCATTCGTTCGTCATGGGGCGTCTTGCGAATTGGTGTGCCGGCAGCGCGATCATCTCGGTCTGGAGTAGTAGGACCCGTCCGGTGCTAAAGGATTGCCGTCTACTTGCCCGGACCAGCTACCGCCACTCTGTTCTTCCTCTCTTATCTTTTCGCGCTTAATTGGCGCGTATCAATATCCGTGTCGTGGACCAGTAGCGTGCGCGATTGCATCAGTACATCATACCGCTATCGCGGCGCAGCTTTGCGTTTTCACTCTGCTGGCGCCACCAGGAAATCGTCTCGCTCAGCCCATCCCAAAAGGCCATACGCGAGGACCAACCGGAGATCTGTCTAAATTTTTCCGCATCAGCAAGCAGTTCAAAGACCTCTGAATTTCCAGGCCGGCGCCGGGATTTGTCATCTTCGACCGGTTTGTTGGTTCCACAGATATCACAGATCAACTCGGCGGCTTCACCGATCGTCACACCGGTACCGGAGCCGGCGTTGTAGGGTACACCAAATTCGAGACGATCGGTCGTGCACGCGGCAGAGAAGGCCTCTGCGATATCGATCACATAATTGAAGTCGCGGACCGGCGTCAAATTGCCCACCTGTATGGCTTCACAATCCGGATCAATCGCCTGGCGAATGATCGAAGGCAGTACCGCGCGCTCACTTTGCCTCGGTCCATAGGTATTAAATGGCCTAAGAATGACAGCGGGCGATTTAAAGGACCGCGCATACGCTGTGACCATCATATCCGCACCAATTTTACTGGCCGCATAAGGAGATTGCCCTACAAGCGGGTGGGCTTCGGAGATAGGTGTAAATTGCGCCGTTCCGTAAACCTCCGATGTCGAGGTGTGGACCATCCTCCGCACGTTTGCGCGTCGACAGGCGTTCAGGACATTCAGGGTTCCGTTAATATTCACGTCGACGTAACTTTGCGGCGCGTCATACGAGTATGGAATCGCAATCAGAGCGGCTAAATGCATCACCGCCTCCTGTCCATCGACCAGCCGATCGATAAATCCCGGATCCCGGATGTCGCCACGGTGTATTTCGATAGACGCGTAGACCTCAGCGTCTAAGTCATCGAGCCAGCCGTTGCGGCCGAACGAGTCGTATTGGGTGAGTGCGGTTACATGGGCGCCTTGTCGGACGAGCAATTCAGCGAGGTGAGACCCTATAAATCCGTCGGCGCCGGTCACTAGAACTTTCTGCCCTTCGAGATTCATACTGTCTTACCTTTGTGGACCACGGTTTCTTGCTGCCGAAGCCTTCAATTCAGCGCTCATGGATAGACTGAATATGCAGCTTACTCAATCCTTCCGCCCGAATATCCCTAAGATAGGCGGGGCCAGAGACGCGGGTCGATCATATCGGATTCCGTTCCGTTACCGATTTCACGCAACCGATCGATGATGGAGATGTCAAGAGACGGTGCCTCTGCAATGTCACACAATTCTTCCACCTCGGATGCGTGTCGACAACCGAGGACGATCCGGCCATGTGGAATTGTCTGGATTACATATGAAAGTGCCAGCTTGGTTTGAGAAATTTGATGCTCCGCCGCCAGTGACCTCAAGGCGCGCAATTTTGGGAGAATCGGCTTAAAGAACCGTGGTAATGTGTTGGGATCGCGGAATATCAGCCCCTGCAGAAAGATGCTGCGCCAGTACAGGCGAGTACCGGCTGCATAGCATTTCTCTGATAAGCACGAATTCTCAAGCCTGTCGTCAAACAGATTAACAGGTATTTGAAACGCGTCGACCGTATCAATAGAAAGCGCTGAGATCGCGTCCTCCGGTCTGTAGACGGAAAGGCCCGAGAACTTGATCTTATTTTCCGCTTTCAGCATTCGTAGTGCTTGGCGGACATGTAGACGGCCGAAGTCGTCTGGATCGTGCAATAGATAACCATCCAATTGCTCGATGCCCAGATTGTGGCACGTGGAGTCAACACAAGATCGAATTTTTTCCTCTACCTCTCCATCAGGGACGTCCTGCATTGGTGGCAATTTGCTGACCACCCGAAACCGTTTCCCCGTCGTGTTGCTCCAATCTCCAATACGCTGTTCCGCTTCTCCGTATAGTGGCGCGGAATCGATGCAACGTACTCCCCGGGTCCAGGCGGTCGCGAGCACGTCATCGGTCTCCTCGGGAGAAATGACCGATTGTGAATTGGCGATACCATACGGTTGTCCCAGCGCAGCAGCGCCTAGAACGATGCGATCGATGGCAGAGTGTCGCGTCATTATTCTCAGGAATGTCGATTGGTTGGAATGGGTCACCGAAACTACGGATTCCCACAATTCATGGCAATCATATTGCGCAAACATCGCGAAAGACTGCTTGACATGAGTACCTGCTTGGCCGATAAAGAAATGCTTAGCTCGTGAGTTGCGATTCACCGGCAGTGCGGTAGCTTGGGGAAAAACAAGTGCTTCCCTGTATGTTTCCCAAAAAATAATGATACCACTCTCCATTCCGGATCTGCGAGGCCGCGAGGCCGAGTATCTCGCCACATGCGTGCGCGACAACTGGGTGTCATCCGCAGGGCCGTTCGTGAGCGCGTTCGAGGTGGAGACAGCGACTTTGGCAGGTCGGAAAGCCGGTGTCGCAACAGTGAACGGGACCGCGGCTCTCCATCTCGCCCTTCTTGGTGCGGGTGTCCAAAAAGGTGATCACGTGGTCGTTCCGGACTGGACGTTTGCGGCTACGGCGAACGCTGTCCATCATGCGGGCGCAATTCCAATATTCGTCGATGTCGACCCGGACAGCTGGACTCTGGATCCCAAGCAATTAACGCGCGCGTTTGGGTCCTCGGACGGCGGAAACATTTCCGCTGTCATTGTCGTAGATACACTCGGCTACACGGCCGATATGGACGCATTGGCGCAAATTTGTGCGGATCGGGGCGTCCCGCTGATTGAGGATGCCGCCGGCGCTATCGGTGCCGCATACAACGGGAAACCGGCAGGAAGCTTCGGAGAATTTTCGGTCTTCAGTTTTAACGGGAACAAGACCGTAACGGCGGGCGGTGGCGGTATGGTGCTGACGGACGACGAAGATAAAGCCGGTTTCCTGTCGCATTTGAGCAAACAGGCCCGCGCTGGAGAAGACTACGAGCATGATGCCATCGGCTTCAATTACCGAATGACAAATGTGAATGCGGCAATCGGTCTCGCGCAGCTCGAACGCTTGCCCGAAATGCTGGAACGCCGAAGAGCCATTTCCCGCGCCTACGACGAGGCGCTTGTCGGCTGTAATTTCATGAGAGCTCAACCTTCGCCGAGCTGGGCAAGTCCGAGTGGCTGGCTATATTCCTTGCAAAGTGCGGATGTGGAAATTGCAAGCAGCTTGGTCGAATGTTTTCGTGGCAAGCAAATTGAAGCACGCAAGTTTTGGAGATCCCTGTCCTTGCAGCCTGTATACAGCGCTTCCCCAAAATGTCTCTCGGGCGTGTCACAAAGCCTTTCTGGCAGGGTTGTATCTTTGCCCTCTTCGAGTTCTTTGACAGATGCGGAGCTCGCCAAGGTTATTGAAGAGCTGCAGGCATTCGACGCCTTCGCAATTCAGGTTTAGCCGGGTCGATGGCCGTTAAATCCAAAATAAACCTTAAGGATGTCCGCGATTCCCTAAATCCGGATATTGTTGCGGATATGTCGGTGCGATGGTTTGGGCGGCCGATCGGCAATCTGCTGACACCCTACCTTCACAATAGCGGATGGACGGCGAATGGGATAACGATTGCGCGCATGCCCGTTGCCTTGGTGGGTGTTCTGTTCTTAGCCATACCCGAGCCTAATTTGTGGCCCCTCTCCGCCTTAATTTATTATTTTTGTTTCATCTTGGATTGCGTCGATGGCAATCTTGCGCGGCTCCAGAATGACGCGACTTACCTCGGAAAGTTTCTCGATGGCATTTCCGACTTCGTCTATGGCCTCTTGGCGCCTTTCGCTTTGGGAATAGGGCTCTGGCTCTATTTTGACGAACCGCTGGCGATCATTCTCGGAGCGGTAATCTCGATAACCTCCGCAACCAACCATATGCTGCGAAGTCGATTGAGTTTCTTCCGGGAGTGGATGGTGAGTCTCACCGGCCCTTTGACGCCGAGCGATTTAGAGCGGGCCAGCGGGCCGCGACGGATACAGGAAATATCCTCTTTCTTCATCGTGAACGGATATTTCTTCTGCTTCATCCTTCTTTTCTATCCGCTTTGGGGCGCGGTTGCGCTAATGGGTGTATTGGTGTTTCTCCAATTGATTCCTGATCTCGTGTGGATGGGCACGACATTTGCCGAGGCGAATGCTTTTCTGCGGCGGGCCCGCCGTAGCAAGCATGCTCGAGTCGAGTGAGAGTTCATCGGAACTAGGAAGGTGGCGAGGCGGCGGAACATTGTACTGTTTGCGGAAGGTGATGTCGGGTTGCAGTTTTGCCGGCAGGCCACGCAAGAGAGCCGGTGGGACGAATTGGCGATCGTCGGATTGTTCGCGACCGGACGGGGAGACGAAGACTGTCGGCATTTTGTCGACTTTGCGGCAGAGCATCTAATTCCCTTGTTGGACAAGCCTAGTGATGTCATGGCCATCCCGGATATTTGGATGGGCTTCTCGGTCGGTAATACCGTAATTCTGGAACCGGATGTTCTAAACGCACCCCTTTATGGGTTTATAAATTTCCACGCGGCTCCGCTGCCCAGATTCAGTGGCTTTGCCGCGCCCGCATTTGCGATATTAGAGGGGCATCGGGAATACGGCGTGACGTTTCATAAGATGGTCGATGATCTTGATGCTGGGCCGATTGTCGCTACGCGCGGTTTTAAAATCGACGAGGCATCTACCGCGCATGAAATCGATGCACAGTGTATCGCCGTCGGTGTCGAATGTTTTGCGGAGAGGTTATCCGGATTTCATCCGATTGAATTTTTCCGAAGAACCAAATCGGCCGGAGCGCCCGCCATACGGACGTAGCGAAATGGAACAGACTCGACGGCGGGATCTAAGTTGGCCGAGCGAACGTTTTTGGAAACACATTCGGGCGTGCGATTGGGACTGTGTATCGCAACCGGCTTTCGCTGAGCTAGACTCAAAACGCATTGTCCTGACCGCACGTCAGCGCGGCACCTTGATATAGCTTGAGCCAGCAGATTTGGGTCGACGTATTTGGTTCTTGTCATCGCGGAAGCGGGAGTCAATCACAATGGCGACGAAAGTCGCGCGTTTGAAATGGTGGAAGTCGCAGCTGAAGCAGGTGCGGACTACGTGAAGTTTTAAACGTTCGTACCAAACGAGGTTATAAGCGTTCACGCAAAGAAAGCCTAATACCAGCGAGCCGCTACCGGCGGCGGTGATAGTCAGCTTGAAATGGCGCGCTCGTTGGCATTAAGCGACGACATACACTTTCGATTTTTGCTTCATCGTTCTTTTCTACCCGCCTTGGGGTGTGGTCGCCTTATTGGGAATTATGATGTTTGTTCAGTTAATTCCGGACATTGTTTGGATCGGGACGACCTTTGCCGAAGCGTATGCATTTCTGCGGCGGGCCCGCCGAAGTAAACATGCGCGGATCGACTTTTCGAGCTTTGAGTTTGGAAAAACCTGCTGGGTTTAGGCGCATAGTATGGTTTTTGTAATTGCGGAGGTTGGGCCTAATCACGATGGTGTATTGGAGAACGCACTCGACATTGTTCGTCGCGTAGCGGAATCCGGTGCCGATGCCATAAAATTTCAAACCTTTCAATCCGGGGATACAGTCGTTTCGAAAAAAACGCCGCTAGCGCCCTATATGGAGCGCACAGGGACGGTTGCCTACCAAAATGATTTGCATGAAACGCTCGGGCTGACTGAAGGTGAATTTCGCAGGATTTCGGACGAATGCAAACACTGCGGCATCATGTTTCTTTCGACACCGTTCGATGTGCCGTCGGTCGGTTTACTGCAAGATCTCGGGGTGCCCATTCTAAAGGTGCCTTCGGGTGAGCTGACGAACCCGTTTTTGTTGTGTGCAATCGCAAAGACAGGCTTGGACCTGATCGTCTCGACAGGTATGGCCGAGCTAAACGAAGTTCGATCGGCTCTCTCACTCATTTGGGAAGAATGGGACATTCAGGGGTTGCAGGGCTCCGCGCGTCCGGACCTGAAACTACTACATTGTACGTCCGCTTATCCCGCTCCGATAGAGGAAGTCAATCTCAGGGCGATGGACGTCTTAGAGGAAGAATTCGATGTGTCGGTGGGTTATTCCGATCATACGATCGGAACGCTCGTTCCGTTACTGGCAGTTGCGCGTGGTGCCAAGGTCATCGAAAAGCACGTGACGCCAGATCCAACTCTCGCCGGGCCCGACCATATGGCCTCTTTACCGTTAGCGAAACTGCCGTCGCTTGTCTCTGCAATTCGGGACGCCGAACGCGCGCTCGGAGTGGCAAGTAAGAAAGTTACGGCATCGGAGAAAGAAGTCAGAAAGGTCGCACGCAGAAGCCTTGCGGCATTAAGTGACATCGCGGCAGGCGAGCAATTTGAAACTTCAATGCTTACG
>CAXGSZ010000050.1:0-9404 GCA_964012455.1 uncultured Alphaproteobacteria bacterium | reverse complement strand
TTGAGTTCGCCTGCCAACCGCCCCGCGTTTATCATCACAAATGGACTGCCGGTGATGCCGTTCTTTGGGACAATCGTTGTCTCATGCATCGCGCCTGTCCGTGGAACATGGAAGAACGCCGGATCATGCTGCATTCCCGTATCGCGGGAGACCCGAAGACGGAGGGTGCTCTGGCAGCCTAGAGGTTCGTTTCGAAGTCTATGTTTTTGTGCTGGATTCGAACGACAGCGACGCCGTTTTCGGATCGCTTGTAGAACAGGACGTAGGAGCCGGTCACGTTAATGCGGTAGCCTGGCCCGATATAGTCGCAATCGACGCCTAGATCCTGCATTTCGCCAAGCAGACCCATCATTCGCTGCAGATTCTGGATATGTTGGTTCGCTCGGTCGGAGTGCCATTGCGGTTCCGTTGTGTCCCAAAACTGCCTTGAGGTCTTTCGTCGCGTGCGATGACAGTCACAGGTACGCTGTTATCGCGCGATCATTTATTATCGCATCAAGGTTGAATGTCATTTTCCGACCGCTTTCTTCACCCTTGAACAAGGCGTGTTGCAACGCGTCCAACCACGTTCAGTTATCTTCCAGTAGCCACGTTCTTGCCGAACCGGCGTCGCCTGCAGAACTGAAACGGCTCTTTGTGACTTGATCTTCAAACAACGACGCGAAGTGCTGGCCGATGCTGATAAAAGTGCTCTTCTTCATGGCAAGTCAATCAATGTGACCAACGCTTGATGAGATTGTTTTTTTGCGGGATGGTTCAATCGGTTCCTACTGACTGTGTTTTTCTCAATACACCCTCGCGATAGGCGATGTAGATGCCGCTTGCGGCAATGACGGCAGCGCCAACCCAGGTCCAGGTATCCGGGAAATCGCCAAATATCGCGAGACCGACAATCGCGGCGACGAGAAGCTCTCCATAGAGATAGGGAGATACAATGGACGCGGGCGCCTGCTCCAGAGATTTGGTAACGAAATATTGCGTGAAACCGCCCAATAACCCGACCAGGACGAACAACACCCAATTGCTCCATCCTTCCGGAACAACGCCGACAAGGGGCATCGCACAACTCATCGCGATTGCACCCGTAAGCGGCATGAAGACGATCATCGTTTCAGCCGAATCTCGGTCCGAGAGTTTGCGCGTCAGGATCTGGTATACCGCAAAGCACGCGGCCGAGACGAGAAGGAGAATGAGGCCGACGCCAGTGGCATCAAACCCCGGCGTCTCCATACCCGGCCGGATAATGATCAATGCGCCAATGAAACCGATGACAACCGCGGTCCAGCGCCGGATGCCGACTTTTTCGCCCAAAAAGGGGACAGATAAGGCGGTAACCATTAACGGTGTTGTGAACATGATGGCCGACGCGGTGGCAAGTGCGACCACGGAAAGCGCGCTGATATAGCATCCGTTCGAGAGAAACATGATGGCGGACCGCGTTAACTGAACAGCGGGGCGAGCAGTTTTGAAGAGTCGCCAGCCTCGCCCCGGCCAGAAAACGAGCGTCATCGCAACCAGATGGCCGGTAAAGCGCGCCCAGACAACCATGGCGACCGGATGGTCTACGGTCAGCGATTTCGCCATGCCGTTCATCACGGGCATGATGAGAATGGCCAAGCACATGAACAGGATACCGCGCGCCGCATTCTGGCGGAGCTGGGCGTGAGTAGAAGGCGCGGTCATGTCGGGGGTCACCCTGTCAGGCGGCTCGCAAATGGGCAAGTGAATTGACCGAATGCGTATAGGATCTGTCACTTTGCGAACGCGCAGGAAACCGCGTCCGGCGACAGACCGCCGCAACGCGTCGATATGCTATGTCTGAATATCTCTTGGTAAGATTACGGGTCGGCGGATTTGTGGTGCAAACCGAATTACACATAAATAGTGGCGGTCCGAGTGGCTGGGGTTAGTCATTGTTCGCTTACAGCAACGCTAGATATCCGGTCATCTGCTGCCCAGCTTGGCGCAGGAATAAATATCGTCACGATACCGGGTCAGCCGGAATTGCCGATCTTCATTACTCTCAGCATAATGCGCCCCGGATCTTTGTGGCTTAGTCCGGAAGCAGGTCAGCAATTCAGAATATTTGTGCTCGAATTCTCGGCGTTCCGTACACCCCTCCAACGCTTTCCAGAGCTGTAGCACCATTTTGCGAGAGGCGGTGTATTTCCAAAGAATCCCCGGTTCCGCTCTCCTTCTTCCTTCCCCCTTCTATCTACGTTAAAGTCTGTGAAATTCTTTGAAGACTGGGAGGTACGACGATGCGCGGTGACGCGGATATCTTATTGAAGGGCGGGCATGTAATCGATCCGGCGCAAGGGATCGATGGGCTTGCGGATGTGGCCGTGAAGGACGGTAAGATTTCTGCTGTCAGCGCCGATGCAGGAAGCGCCAAGGAGACGATCGACGTCACCGGCAAGCTCGTCATACCCGGCATGATCGACACACACGCCCATGTCTTTCAACACATTGGTGGGCCATTCGGTCTGAATGCCGATATGGTCGGCGTGCAATCTGGGGTCACCACGCTAATTGATCAGGGCGGGCCGAGCAGCATGACCTTTGCCGGATTTCGCCATTATATCGTCGAACCGGCAAAGACCAATGTGCTGGCGTTTATCTCCGCTTACGTCGTGGGCGGCCTTGAAGGCCACTACTATACGGAACTCTACAGCCCGGACGGGGTCGATGTGCGCGCAACCTGCAAGGTGATCGATGCCAACCGCGACCTGGCGAAAGGTATTAAAGCGCATGCCGAGATCGGCGGCTTTGCCCGCTGGGGCATGACAGTGATGGAAATGGCGAAGGATATCTCCAGAAACTCTGGACTGCCGCTGTACATTCACCTCGGTCAGCTCTGGCCGATGCCGGAGGGCGGTGAGGATCTGGTCGACCCTGACACTATCATTCCCCGGGTGGTCGATCTGATGACTGAGGGCGACGTGCTGGCCCATCCCTTCACTCGTCATCCCGGTGGTTTCGTCGACACTCAAGGTAATCTGCATGCGATGGTCCGTGTCGCGCTTGACAAGGGTATCAAGGTGGATGTCGGTCATGGATCGCATTTCAGTTTCGACATGGCGCGGAAAGTTCTGGATGCTGGTGTAATCCCCAATACGCTTGGGGCGGACATGCATGGCTACAACACGAAGGTTCCAGATCCAGACAGCATAAAGGAGGTTGACCATCTCTTCACTGGCGAGGTGAAGTTCAGCATGACTTACGCCATGACGGAGCTCATGGCGCTCGGTATACCGTTGGTCGACGTGGTCGCCATGGCGACCTCAAACTGCGCGATGATGTTGGACATGGTCGGTGAGATTGGTTCGATGAGGCCGGGCATGGTTGCCGATGTGTCGGTACTTGGCGACGAACGCGGCAAGTGGGTGTTGCGCGACAATAGTGGCGAGCAGGTCGTGACCGATCGGTACCTTCGTCCCGATTTCTGCCTCCGCGCCGGTGTGCGCTACGACGCCGATGCGATCATCCTGCCGCAACTTGAAGCCGCAGCGTAAGCCACCATGAACGACGCTCATCAGGGGGTTGGTGCACCGCTGCCGCGGAAGGAAGACGATCGCTTCATGCGAGGACGTGGACGATTCGTCGCCGATATCAAACCGGCAGGTATCCGCGAAGTTGCCTTTGTCCGCAGCCCACTCGCGCATGCACGCATCCGTGGCGTTAGGGTTCCGGCGGATATTCGCGACCGGGTGTTTCTCTCCAATGACCTCGAGGATGTGCAGCCGATCAAAGCGGTTTCGGCATTGCCCGGTTTCAAATCGTCGGTGCAGCCTGCAGTTGCAGGCGACAAGGTCCGTCACGTCGGTGAAATTGTCGGTATCTGCGTGGCGGACACGCGTGCTGAGGCAGAAGACCTCGTCGCGCAAGTAGAGGTCGACTACGAGGAGCTTCCCGCGATTCACGACATGCTTCAGGCGCGCGAGGAAGGGGCAGCCCTAATCCATGACGAATGGGGCGACAACGTGTTTCTCGAGAGTTTCGTCGATGTCGGCGATATCTTGGCGGTCGCTGCGCGTGCGGCCATCAAGGTCGAGCGTGAATACCGGACGGCACGGCAATGCATGGCGCCGATTGAAGGTCGCGGTGTCATTGCGGAGTGGGATACAAGGCTTGAGCAGCTCGTCGTCCACAGTGCGACGCAGATGCCCCATATCGTGCGGAGTGGCATGGCGGAATGCTTGGGCCTTGATCACGGGCGTATCCGTATCATTGCTCCTGATGTCGGTGGTGGTTTTGGGTACAAGGGCATCCTTCTGGCGGAAGAAGTGGCGCTTGGCTGGCTTGCGCGACACCTACGCCGGCCAGTTCGCTGGATTGAAGATCGACGCGAACATCTGATCGGTAATGCTAATTGCCGCGAGCATCACTACAAAATCACGGGATACGCAGATGCGGACGGCCGATTGATCGGCCTTGAGGCGGAGGCGCATGTTGATTCCGGGGCCTATTCGGCATACCCGTTTTCAGCCTGCCTCGAATCCGCGCAGGTCGGCAGCATCTTGCCGGGGCCATACGATTTCGAAGCGTTTCGCTGCCGGACCTGGTCGTCCTGTACGAACAAGCCGCCAATCCTTCCCTATCGTGGCGTGGCGCGGACGGGGGTCTGCTTCGCCATGGAATTGGTCCTAGATGCGATTGCCCGTGAAGCTGGCAAGGAGCCGCATCAAGTGCGACTCATGAACCTGCCGCCGCCAGAAGCGATGCCTTTTGACAACATCACTGCGAAGCACTTTGACAGTGGCGACTATCCGACATGCCTGAAGAAGGCAGTCGATGCCATCGATCTTTCAGGTGTGCGGGATCGCCAGAAGTCAGTGGGCCCGGATGGCCGGCGGATTGGCGTCGGCTTTTCGATTTTTTGCGAACAAGGCGCTCACGGTACGACGGTCTATGCCGGTTGGGGCATTCCCATGGTTCCGGGGCACGAACAATGCGGTGCGCGACTGACACCGGATGGCGAGTTAGAGCTTCGCATTGGTGCACATAGTCATGGCCAAGGTTTGGAGACGACCCTGGCGCAGGTGGCCCACGAAATACTCGGGATTGATCCTGGGCTCGTGCGTCTCGTTCATGGTGATACGGGTGTCACGCCGTATTCGACCGGGACCTGGGGTTCACGATGTATGGTAATGTCGGGAGGGGCGGTAGCGTCTGCCTGCGAGGCACTCGCCGAACGCGCAAAGAAGATCGGTGCGGCGCTGCTTCAGGCGGAGGAAAGCGAGGTGCGTGTCGAGGGCGGTAGCGTTGTCGCTCTCAACAATGCGATGAGCCTCGTTGATATCGCGCGCACCTGGTATCTGAAACCGCAGGATCTGCCGATTGATGTGGACCCATCCGGTCTCGAAGTGACGGTCGGTTACAAACCCAAGGTGGATACGGGCACATTCAGCTATGCCGCGCACGCGGCGGTCGTTGCGGTCGATGTCGAGATCGGCCATGTGGAAATTCTCGACTATGTGGTTGTCGAGGACGGCGGCGTTCTTGTGAATCCGATGATTGCCGACGGGCAGGTTTATGGCGGCACGGTGCAGGGCATCGGCACGGCCCTTTACGAGGAAATGGCTTTCGACGAACGCGGGCAACCGCTCGCTTCGACGTTGGCGGATTACCTGCTGCCGGGCACGGCGGAGTCGCCGGATATTCGTGTGCTCCACATGGAGACGCCATCGCCCTATACCCGCTTTGGCCAAAAGGGTATCGGCGAGAGTGGTGCCATCGGACCACCCGCCGCCATCGGCAATGCGGTTAACGATGCATTGAAAGAATTCGGCGCAGAGGTCGCGCGATTGCCGATTACGCCGCGCCGGATTATCGCTGCCCTTGAGGAGGCCGGCGCATGAAGCCGGCGGCGTTTGACTACGAAAGGCCGAAATCACTGGCACAAGCAACGGGATTGCTGGGCGAGGATCCTTACGGGAACCGGGTGCTTTCGGGTGGGCAGTCCCTCGGGCCTATGCTGAACTTAAGACTAGTGCAGCCGAAGTGTCTGGTCGACGTGCGCAAGATACCTGAGATGACGGTTGCGGAAGAAGATAACGGAGCACTTTTGTTGGGCGGCTGCACTACGCATTCGGCAATCGAAGATGGCACGGTTCCAGATGTCGCGAACGGCATGATGGCGTCGGTCGCGGCGGGGATTGCCTGTCGAGCGGTGCGAAATAAAGGGACGGTTGGCGGCAGCCTGACGCACGCAGATCCGGCTGCGGATTGGCCGGTTTGTCTCCTGGCACTGGGTGCGGAAGTGACGCTCCACGGACCATCGGGACAAAGAAGTTTGCGATTGCAGGAATTCCTCAGGGGGCCGTTTGAAACATCGATCGAGCCCGGTGAAATTCTATCTAGGGTGAGGATTCCAAAAATTTCGGCATCAGCACGTTGGGGTTACTATAAGTTTTGCCGCAAGGTCGGCGAATTCGCAGAAACAATGGCAGCGGTGTTGATCGATCGTGACCGGGATATCGCTCGGGTTGTCATTGGGGCGACCGAAGGTCGGTTGATTGTATTAGATCAAGGATTTGATCCAGCACTGGATTTCGATAGTGGTCAGGCTGCGGCAATCGTCGATGAACATCTACCTGGAGCGGATAGTTACAAGCGTCGCCTCCATACAGCCGCATTGCGGCGCGCAGTCGCGGAGGCGACGACATGACCCGTGTGTCGATGACAGTCAACGGGGATGTTGTGGAAGCGGATATTGAACCGCGGACACATCTCGGTGATTTCTTGCGAGAGCATCGTTTTCTGACGGGCACCCATCTTGGATGCGAGCATGGTATTTGCGGTGCCTGTACGGTGCAGATTGATGGCGCGTCGTCTCGCTCTTGCATTGCCTTGGCGGTTGCATGCGACGGTGCAGATGTGCGGACCGTAGAAGGGTTCGATGACGATCCCCTAATGCGGAAATTACGTGACGCGTTCACGCGGGAGCATGCATTGCAGTGCGGCTATTGCACGCCAGGCATGCTTATTTCCGCCCACGATCTGGTTCGGCGTTTGCCTGAGGCCGATGAGGACATCATTCGACGCGAGATGGAGGGCAACCTCTGTCGATGCACCGGTTATGTCGGAATCGTTCGTGCCGTAGCTTCGGTGGTTGGCGATCCATTGGCCGTTGCTGAGGAACCACGGGTTGATCCTAGTGTACTAGAGATCCAGGCGCACGAGCCCGCCACTGTGCTTCGCGTTGACCTGCCGGCAGACGCAATCCGGCTCTTGCAAAGTTTTCGTATCTCCCAATCGTTTGGTGACGTCTGGAACCTGTTTCGTGACATAGAGGCCGTCGCTGCATGCATGCCCGGCGCCGAGGTGACTGACGTATCAGCGGAGGGTCAAGTGACCGGACGTATCAATGTAGGACTTGGTCCGATACGTGCCGGATTTGGCGGTCGTGCGGACGTTCGATTTGATGATACCACGAAGTCGGGAATCGTCATCGGTTCGGGTAACGATGGGGCAACTGGGTCAGGGGCGCTCGGAGAAGTGACCTTCGCGCTTGCCGACGAAGGTGGTTCCACCCGCGTCGACCTTGAAATTGCCTACTCGCTAAGCGGTGCCTTGGCGCAGTTTGGGCGGGGCGATCTTGCTGCTGGTGTTGCGCAGGGCCTGATCGATCAATTTGCCGCCAACCTCGAACTTAGGCTGGCAGGAGAAACAATCGTGAGTGACGCTGCGTCGCTCGACGCCGGTTCGCTGGTTTGGCAGTCATTCAAAGGATGGGTGCGCAAGCTGTTTGGAGGGGGTTAACAACGCGTGGGCAGTAAGTAGGAGGTTCGCGATGGATGAGAACTACGCAGCAGATAGGGGCGTTTTCAATGCCGGTGCCGAATTCGCACGGCGAAATCGGGAACACCTTGGGAAGGTTACGGAGGCAGCGCGGGACATTCCTGTTTTCGCACATACGGACGTGCTGGTTGTTGGCGGTGGACCTGCCGGGACGACTGCCGCGGTCGCTGCCGCTCGTCTTGGGGCGGACGTCATCCTCGCCGAGCGCTATAATCATCTCGGCGGCTTATCGACAGGCGGGTTGGTTATCTGGATCGACCGCATGACGGACTGGCAGGGCGACTTGGTGATCCGCGGCATGGCGGAGGAGTTGCTCGATCGCCTACCGGAAGATGCGATCTTCGGCCCGTCGAAAGCGGACTGGGGGTCGCGGGACGAAGCACTCGCCTATGAATGGTCGCGGCGACACAGCGCCTTCCATGGTACCGTCACATGGGCGCCAATGATCGATCCGGAATGGTTAAAGCTTGAATCCTTGAAGATGGTACTCGGCGCCAATATCGAGTTACTGCTGCACAGCTGGGTCGCCGCGCCGCTGGTGGAGGATGGGAAAGCTGTTGGTGCAATTCTCGAATCAAAACAGGGCCGTATGGCGGTTCGAGCCAAGGCTGTTGTCGATACGACGGGCGATGGCGATATGTTCGTGCGCGCGGGAGAGAGATTTGAAGGGGATATCGATAGCGATAACATCCACCATTGCGCCAACACGGCGTCCTTGCTTTCAGGCGTCGATGTGGCCAAGTGGTTCGCTTGGCAGGATCAAAATCCCGATCTCTACAAGGATTTCATGAAGCGCGGCCGCGAGGCGACGAAGCACTTCATCTTACCTTTCGCCGGATGGCGAAACGATGTGGTTTGCTTCATGGGGCCACGTTTCTCAGGCTTTGACGTGCTCAAGGTTGACGACCTGACGCATCTCGAAATCCTGTCTCGCGAAAGTTTGGTCGAATTGCTCAATTTCTATCGACAACATGCACCCGGATTCGAGAATGCCTGGATCATGCTGACCGGCCCGCAGCTCGGCGCGCGACACAGTCGGCGGCTCAAGGGTATGGGCCGGATGACCGGTGATGAGACCAAGACAGGACGGGTCCTGGCCGATGAGGTTGGAGTCAGTCCAAGTCTCGGTCCCAACCTGCCGAATGTCTCCGTGCCATACAGTGCGCTTGTACCGGATCATGTCGACAACATGCTTGTGGCTGGACGCCATATATCGAGCGATGCACAAACTCATACCTTCATGCGTGAAATACCGCAGTGCTGGATGACCGGCCACGCTGCTGGGGTTGCCGCCGCCCACAGCGCCAATTCTGGCGTGAAACCGCGCGATCTAAATGTCTCTGAAATCCAGAAGTCGCTCGCCAAGCAGGGTGCCTTCGTGCGAAGCGAACCACCCGATACTGCTTAGGGAGAAACCGAGATGGACATTGTCGATGCGCAAATTCACGTCTGGGGTACCGGTCTCCCGAGCAATCCCTCGCATTGGCAGGTGACGTCATTTACCGCTGATGAAGCGATCCGGCTGATGGACGAAGGCGATGTGGATGCGGCGGTTATTCACCCGCCGAGTTGGGATCTGGGTGCAGACGCCCTGGCTGAAA
>CAXGSZ010000049.1:0-9519 GCA_964012455.1 uncultured Alphaproteobacteria bacterium | reverse complement strand
CGGTCAACCAGCGCAAACGTTCGGCGCGAGGAGCGACGAACTCACCTTGGTGTTCGTCAGTCCGGGGCACTAGGAAGCCGTCAAGGCCGGTGTCGGCGAGATGCTGTCGTAATTGCTGGAGGCGCTGGCGGTCTGGGCGACTCGAAAAGTCGACCGCACCTGCTGCGGCCATTTCACTCCGCAACGCGTCGAGCTGCCTTCGCAGTTTGTCGTCCAGTCGGGGCGTTACGAGTGACATCCATGAATCGTCTACGGGGGCGGCACCGTTTACACCGTCAATTAATGCCCGGACCGTGTCGATATTCGTCTCTCCACCGGCCGCCGACAGCAGCGCTGTCAACGCTGCATCGCCCTTATAGCTCGCTTCCAAAGACATGCCGCTATATCTCCGCTAATACGCTTGAGAGCTTAGGCTAGGGGCGTCGACAGTGTCCCGCAACCCTTGTCGGAATCGATATGTCCGGCCTTAGACATGCAAATTCTGCATGGCTGTGCTGATAAAATGGCACTCAAATTTCGGCTCATGTAGGCGCAAAATTAAACTTAACGTGCGCGCCGTTCACCTCTTCCCCCAAAGCGCGTCAGGACAAAGGTCGTCCATCCGCCAGAATCCTCCTTTCGGGCGAGATGGTAGTCCCGGCGTGGATAAGCGGCGCGCACGGCATTTGCTTGGTTTGTCGTAAACCCCGATAGGATCAGCGTCCCGCCCGAGGCTAGCGCGCGCTTTATGTCCTGCGCCATGACAATGAGTGGGCGTGCGAGAATATTAGCGACAATCAAACCGTAAGGACCATTTCGCCGGACCACGCCACGCGCAGGTCCGTTTCCGCCGATGACACGCACAAAGTGTTTAAGACCGTTGAGGCGCGCATTTATTTGGGCCGTCGCGACGGCATCAGGATCAATATCGGCAGCGAGTACGTGGCGTTGCCAACGCCGTGCAATTGCCATGGCCAGGATGCCGGTACCGCAACCGAGGTCGAGAATAGGTCCGGGTGGTGGGTGGTGTGACAAATGATTGAGCGCTAGCAGACAGCCCATTGTTGAGCCATGAGAACCGGTCCCGAATGCGGGGCCGGCATCAACGGCAAGACTCGTCACGGCCCATGGAATCCTGCCACCGTAATGTGTCGGGTGAATGAAGAACCGACCAGCCACGATAGGTTCGAAAGACTTCTGATTCTCCGCGACCCAATCAATCGCCGGTAAGGCGAGGACGTGGACCTCGGGCTCGGCGATTCCGGCGAGTTCTGCCGCAAGCGCGACTGCCCCGACAACTGCATTCTCGTCCGGACGTTCAACGGCGAAGGCCTCGATGCGCCAAAAATTGGAGCCGTTGATCTCAAAGGCTGATGTCGCGACTGAAATTGGCGCTAAGCCGCGGTCGAATATGTCTACCGCGGCCTTGGGAACCTCAAGGGTCAAAGTCCATCCGGATACGCCAGTCAATAGAGGCTCGCCACCCGAGTCATGCTTTGGCTACGAATTGAGCCATGACCCGTTTCGTTCCCGCCTTGTCGAAGTCGATGGTTAGATGATCGCCATTGACAGCTTCGACTGTACCCATGCCAAATTTCTGATGGAAACAGCGATCTGATGGCGCGAAAACATCGTGACCATCGACAGGTAAGGCAGAACCTTCGATTGTGGTGGGTTGGCTGCGTCTGCGTTGAAAGCGCTGCCAGCCGGGCCCGCCGAACGTCGGGCTTGTCGACCAGCCATCACCGCTTTCACCAAGACCACTATATTGGCCGTAGCCGCCGTAGTCGCCGACCTCGCTCGACATATCCACTTGCTCGGCCGGCAATTCACCGATGAAGCGCGATGGTATCGATGTTTGCCAGAGATTGTGAATCCGTCGGTTTGACGCGTGGGAAATGTCGATACGTTGGCGCGCTCGTGTGATTCCGACGTAAGCAAGCCGCCTCTCTTCTTCAAGCCCAGACATGCCGCTTTCGTCGAGTGCACGCTGATGTGGAAACAAACCTTCTTCCCATCCTGGCAGGAAAACATTGTCGAACTCCAAGCCTTTAGCGCTGTGCAGGGTCATTAGGCTCACCATTTCATCCTGCTGGCTCTCTGTGTTCTCCATAACCAGGCTGACGTGTTCCATGAACCCCGAAAGGGACTCGAACTCTTCCATGGCGGAGATTAATTCTTTCAGATTCTCCAAGCGTCCCGCTGCGTCCGCTTGTTTCTTGATCCGTGCTTGCCACATCTCCGTGTACCTGGATTCGTCTAGGACGGTTTCGGTAAGCTCCGTGTGGTGGCTGTTCTCGGACATTCTGCGCCAGCGTTCGAAATCGTCAATGATCGCCGCCAGCGAGCGTTTTGCCTGCGGCCGAAGCTCATCTGTCGCCAGAATGTCGAGGGCGGCCGAATAAAGTGATCGGTGGGTGGCCCGGGCCACTTCGTGCAGTGTCTGCAATGTTGCCTTTCCGATACCGCGCGTCGGCTTATTTATGATCCGCTCCAATGCCAGATCATCATCCGGCTGGCGTACAACACGGAGATACGCGATGGCATCTCGAATTTCCTCCCGTTCGTAGAATCGCGGACCGCCGACGACCCGATACGGAACACCAAGCGTAATGAAACGTTCTTCAAATTCGCGGGTCTGAAAACTGGCGCGGACCAGGATCGCGATCTCGTTCAGCGATGTACCTTTGGCATGCAGTGCCTCGACTTCTTCGCCGACGACGCGGGCCTCCGCTTCTCCGTCCCAAACGCCGCGGACCGACAGTTTCTCGCCTTGATTGGCTTCCGTCCAAAGTGTCTTACCTAAACGCCCTTCATTGTTTGCGATCAGTCCGGAAGCGGCAGCGAGAATTTGCGGCGTCGAGCGATAGTTTCTCTCCAGACGAACGACTTGCGCGCCCAGAAAATCCTTCTCAAACTTTAGAATGTTACCTATTTCCGCGCCCCGCCAGCCATAAATCGACTGGTCGTCATCGCCGACACAGCAAATATTTTTGTGCCCCTGTGCCAGGAGGCGAAGCCAGAGGTATTGCGCGACGTTTGTGTCCTGATACTCGTCGACCAGTATGTAGCGGAAGAGGTTTTGGTAATCCCGCAAGATGTCCGGTGCTTCGGTAAAGACGGTTAGACAATGCAGTAGCAAGTCACCAAAATCTGCGGCATTCAGAGTCTGTAAGCGTTCCTGGTACTCAGCATAAAGCGCGACAGCTCGTCCGTTTGCGAAGTCGCCCGCGTCGCTAGCTGAGACCTTTTCAGGTGTGAGGCCTTTGTCTTTCCATCGCTGTATGAGACTGGAAAGCGCGCGTGCCGGCCACCGTTTCTCGTCTATGTTCTCCGCTTGCAGATGCTGCTTTAGCAGGCGGATCTGGTCATCGATGTCCAAGATCGTAAAATCCGTCCGCAGACCGACGACTTCAGCATGACGACGCAGGATGCGTGCACCGAGCGCATGGAAAGTGCCAAGCCAAAGGCCTTCCACCGCTCCGCCGATCTGCCTTCCGACCCGATCGCGCATTTCCTGCGCGGCCTTGTTCGTAAACGTGACGGCGAGGATCTGATAGGGGCGTGCGCGTCCTTGATGGAGCAGATGAGCGAGCCGAGTTGTCAAGACCCGGGTCTTTCCGGTCCCCGCGCCAGCAAGGACCAGGACAGGCCCATCCAGGGCCTCGACTGCGGCACGCTGTGCCTCGTTCAGCGAATCGAGATACGGCGGCGCCACGCCGGGGCCAGCAACTCCCGGCGAAACTGTTGAATCGTGTGGGGTTACGTCCGCATCTAGCGGATCGCCCTGAAGCGGATCGCTCATGATCCCATTATAGCACCTTGGGC
This sequence comes from uncultured Alphaproteobacteria bacterium, assembly GCA_964012455.1. Classification (GTDB taxonomy): domain Bacteria; phylum Pseudomonadota; class Alphaproteobacteria; order UBA8366; family UBA8366; genus UBA6544. The sequence continues at coordinate 5,712 of CAXGSZ010000049.1, read as the reverse complement.
CAGAATATCATTGTGTTCACGATCTGGTGCGCAGGTCTGCCGACAATGGGTAATTGGTACATAATGATCACCCGACAAGCGAGGTGCGTTATGACTCTAAGGTATTGGCGTTCCATCGTTCTGTCTGCGGCCACTGATGTCTAATAACAAAATGGTATAGTTCCGCGGCGTCGACGGGAGTTCCTATTCCGTCTTTAGGCGCAGTTCTCCCTTTGCCGTACCAGCCGCCACTGTTATGTCGTCCAGATGCTCCAAATCTATCGCCCCAACACGTCCACCTTCTCAAAAGGTAAACCGAAGCGTATCAGATTAAGAACCATATTCAGATCGCCAAGCTGTTTTCGCAGGCACAGGTTTCAAGGTGCTTTCTTCATCATTCCGATAAGTCGACCGACGCCTTCCGGATTCGGGAGCGTTGCGTGCGCGGCGCATACCTCGCTAACCCAGCTGGCAATCTCTCGCGACATCGGTCCAACGCGTCGGGTCCGCAGGTCGATGTGCAGTGATAGCAGTTCGTTAGTGGCCGCTAGGTAGCCCTTTTCGGCATGATACATTTCATGCCAAAAATGAATGCGTTTCTCGTCACAATTCAGAATGCGCGTGGTAAAGCGTAACGGGTCACCTTCCTTCACTTCCTGGCGATAGGTGACATTCATATCGGCAACAAAAGTGGTTGTATTTTCCTTGGCCTTGTAATCGTGCGTTAACCTCAGGTAGTCCAACATTGCGTCGGTCGCATGATCGAAAGCCAAGACATAGAATGCCACATTCATATGGCCGTTGTAGTCGATCCATTCTGGGCGGACGGTTGTCTCGTGGATCGCCAGCGGGGTGGGGATTTCTTTTGATGTCATGGTGATGGACATATTGCCAAACTTCGAAAATTAACAAGTGTGAGGATATGCTCAAGGGGTTTGGATTTCGAGCAGTGATTGTTCATACTGCCATCAGGGTATTTGCGCGCCGCTTATGACGGCAAGGGGGAAATATGTCGGAGAACAAAAGCCCATCGCCGACCGCTTCGTCGGCGCCTGCCGGGTTATCCATTTTTGCTTGGGCTGGAGGAACTGTCTTTCTGGCGACAGTATCAGTCGTATTGTTATATGCCTATGGCGATCCGAGACCTACCGTCTTTGATTCGACAAAGATTGCCCGCACTCCGCAGACGATTCCGTCCGTTTTGCCCGGAAGCGAGTACTATCGTATTCGCGCCAAATATGAGCCGCTGCCCGCGCAAGGTGAGGCAGGTGACCCGATTGCCGGTCTATGGATTTCATTATTCGGAAATGCCGTAGCCGAGGCGGGCGCGGTGTCTGTCAAATTGCGTTTATCCCATCCTGGGTCTCTTAGTTTGGCTCGTGACGATGATGGTTACCTGCTACTTGATACAAGCACCGGCGCGTCATCGAATAGCGCGGCGACAACGTTCATGATACGCCGACCGAACGAGCGGGTTGAACTTCGGCTTGATATTTCACCGGCAACTTCAGCTCCCGCGGGCGTATTAGCCAAATTGCTACGTGCCATCGGTAGCGACCGTCCCAAGTTTAGCAACTGGATATCGGTCTTTTCAGACACACCTGTCGGTACCGCCGAGAAACTCGACGCGTCGAATTCAGTGTTAGCCGTGAGGGATTTCGGAGGACGCGTGATCGGTAGGGTGCGCATCGGTCTAGAAGCACTAGATACAGCCTTACTGACCGATTTTTATACCGGAGGCGAGTTCGAGAGATTGATTACAGATGGTGCATCGATTATTGACCGGCGTGAAGCGGTGATGGCGTTGATCGAGACACGTCTCGCGGCTCCCGATTGGCCTGCTGATCTCAAAGATGCGCTCGTCGGCGCGCTAGGTACTTTGAATTCCGATGCGAATTCCGTATCTGAAGCTGTTGGCTGCAGGTCATTTTACGGTGAGTTATCGGAAAGGATAGGCTTATCGAGAGGCGATGCTGCGGGGTTGACCTTTTTATTCCATTACCAGCCTGGCATGCGCATCGACCGTTCTGCCGCGGTCTGTGGTGATTTGACGATGACGTCGGCCCTTGATGCTATTGGTGCAATTGCTGCAGCGGAACGCGCCCGTTCTATTCAGACCGTGTCGACCCCCAAACAGTCAGGCTCCAAGCCCAAGTCGGGTAACCTTGGTGCAGCGGCGTCTGCAGGGCGGTATGTCTGTCTCGGTTTGAGCGGCCCGCGTATCGCGCGTCATTGCGAGGCGCTGAATGACATCGCGCGCGAATGGCGGGCTGGCGTGAAGTTTCTGCGAATGACGGCATCACGTCGTCATATCGCGCCGCACGTCGGTCTTGAGGAGCCAACCCAAGATATGAACTATGCAGCTGTGCGGTTTAGCGACCGACGGCAATTGCTCATTCATGTAGCGTTTTCTCGAGTTGAGAATTTCGCTTGCTTTAGACTGACCCGAGAGAAACCGGCCTATTTTGAGGCACTCCTCGTGATGAAAGAGACGGAGCAGGGTGGTCCGCGCAGGCTGGATGTATTTGAGTTTGCTTTCGAGAGCGATGGTCGTATCGGACGCATCCGGCGTCGAGCTGCGATGCCGTCGGATGTGGAAGTGGCTATGCGCCTACCAGAGACATCTCGCTGCCGAACCGAGTTCTTAGGGGTACAGGGGAATCAACTGCGGAGCCTTATGTCGGACTATTGGCATCTGTCGCGGGCGAGAGGTTAAAGGTTGCGCATTGCATATCCATAACCTTCAAATCCAATTGCTGGCAGTTGCCTCCGTTGTCGTCCTGGAGGTTTGCTACACAAGGTAGACACAGTATGAAAAGACCGCGGCAGGCTTTGTTTGTTGTGCATAAGGATGACTCGGACCCCGCGCGCGTTGGCGCGATTTTATCTGAATACGGCTTTCGCATTGATCGGCGATGTCCGAACCACGGTGACCCGTTGCCATCGTCGATGGAGGAGCATGACGTGGTCGTTTTCTTTGGCGGCCCCCAAAGTGTTAACGATACGGAAACCGCTGATGCGCCAGGACTTAGAGCTGAGCTCGAACTGATACCTGTTGTGCTGGATTCAGGTACGCCATTTCTGGGTATTTGCTTAGGCGCCCAGTTGCTGGCGAAAGCGCTTGGCGCACGGGTAGATACCCATCCAGATGGATGGACCGAGGCTGGTTACTACCAGGTAAGGCCGACTTTGGAAGGCCGGCAATATTTCGATGGTCCGATCGAATTTTATCAATGGCATCGCGAAGGTTTTGATGTGCCATCGGGCGCAAAACTTCTGGCAGTAGGTGATATCTTCTCCAATCAGGCCTTCAAATACGGTGACAGTGCGTATGCATTGCAATTCCACCCTGAGGTTATGGAACACATCATTCAAAAATGGACACGCGGCAGCGTAAATCGATTGCAAATGCCAGGAGCTCAGTTACGCGAGGCCCATTTTGACGGTTTTCGTAAGTACGATGTCGCCGTAGACAAATGGACCAAACGTTTCTTGGCGCGAATCTTCCTAGAACGGTTCGAGGCTATGACCGCGGACGCCGCCGATTGAGATGCGGCTACGCTTACCCGCTAAGCAGTAACGCGGACCAACGTCGCTCAAATTCCGATAAGGCTTCCCCCGCCCGTTGATAGGCGTTGCGCCAACGTTTCTGCTGTGTCTCGATCGCAATTGGCGGTTCCCCGCCGCAAGATGGAAACGTTTGTCGCCGAATTTGCGACGTCCTCGTTGTGGTTTCAGACCATCGCGCCATCGCAGTCTAGCTGAACGAGATTGCTAGGGGGTGTATCCCAGGTTGGGGGCAAGCCACCGTTCCGCGGTCTCAACGTCTACCTGTCGGCGAGCTGCATAGTCGGTAACCTGATCTTTGCCGATTCGGCCGACGCCAAAATATCTGGCTTCTGGATGCGAGAAATAGAAACCCGACACGGCTGCCGTCGGGAGCATGGCAAAACTTTCCGTCAGTTCGATACCCGTGTTTGCCGGCGCCGAGAGCAATTCGAATAGGATTTTCTTTTCGGAATGGTCCGGGCAGGCAGGATAACCGGGCGCCGGCCTTATCCCTCGATAGTTTTCGGCGACAAGTTCCGCGTTTGTGAGCGTCTCGCCTTCTGCGTAGCCCCAATACTCTTTGCGCACTTGTTCATGCATCTGTTCCGCAAAGGCTTCGGCCAGCCGATCTGCCAGTGCTTTTAACAGAATGTCGTTGTAGTCGTCGTGATTGGAACGAAAAGTCTCAAGGTGCTTTTCGATACCGAGGCCCGCCGTGACCGCAAATCCGCCTATATAGTCGGCAACGCCCGTGTCTGCTGGTGCAATGAAGTCTGCGAGGCACGAATTTGCACTGTCTTCACGTTTCTTCATTTGTTGACGCAAGAAGTGAAAACGGGTCGTGACGTCTTGACGTTGGTCGTTCGAATAAACCACGACATCATCGCCCATGGCGTTGGCAGGAAATAAGCCGATTACGGCACGTGCTTGGAGCCATCCTTCCTCGACAATTCGCTTCAGCAACTCGCGCGCGTCTTCGAAAAGACGCTTTGCAGCCTCGCCGACCACATCGTCTTCCAAGATTGCGGGATACTTACCGGCGAGTTCCCATGTCCGGAAGAAAGGAGTCCAATCGATACGGTCCACCAACGCGTCCAGTGGAAAATTCATGAACGATCGAGTTCCTAAGAATTGCGGCTTAGGCGGCGAATATCCCGCCCAATCGAGCGCGTGCCCGCAATCGCGGGCTTCGGCAATCGGGAGGCGCTCGCTCCGGGCGGATTTGCTGGCATGGTTCGCGCGGAGTTTCTCGTATTCGTCGCTTGTTCGCTCGATCAGGGAGGTCCGTTGCGTGTCGCTGACCAGTCCGCCGGCGACGCCCACCGCGCGGGATGCGTCGACGACATGCATTGTTGGTCCTGAATAGTTGGGTGCAATTTTGACTGCTGTGTGAACCTTCGATGTCGTTGCGCCGCCGATCAGCAAGGGTAACGTTAATCCAGCACGGTCCATTTCCGACGCAACAGTGCACATTTCTTCCAGGGACGGCGTAATTAGCCCCGAAAGCCCGATCATATCCGCCTGTTCCTTTTTCGCCGTCTCAATAATCTTCGAGTAAGGCACCATTACACCAAGATCTACGACCTCGAAGTTATTGCACCCAAGGACGACACCCACGATATTTTTGCCGATGTCGTGAACGTCGCCTTTGACAGTAGCCATGATAATTCGGCCTTTGGGGCCAGAAGCCTCGTCTTTTCCCGCCTCGATAAATGGTTGTAGGTGCGCCACCGCCTGCTTCATTACACGGGCACTTTTAACCACCTGCGGCAAGAACATTTGGCCAGAACCAAAAAGGTCGCCGACCACGTTCATGCCATCCATGAGTGGCCCTTCGATGACTTGAATCGGGCGTTGGGCTGCTTGGCGGGCCTGCTCGGTATCCTCGATGATGAAGTCCGTGATGCCTTCGACCAGTGCGTGTTCGAGGCGTTTTTCAACAGTTGCCTCACGCCACGAAAGATCTACGGCTCGTTTCTTAGCCGCTCCCTTAAAGCCATCTGCGACTTCCAACAAACGATCCGTCGCGTCAGGATGACGGTTCAGGACGACGTCCTCGACCGGCGTGCGGAGGTCTGGCGGGATGTCTGCGTATACCGCCAGTTGTCCCGCATTTACGATCGCCATATCGAGTCCCGCTCGCACCGCGTGATACAGGAAAACTGAATGCATCGCTTCCCGGAC
>CAXGSZ010000048.1:0-9635 GCA_964012455.1 uncultured Alphaproteobacteria bacterium | reverse complement strand
GACTAGCAAGCATAGTGCCCGAACGTCGGAGTGAAATTGCCGGCCTCGGCATGCGCTCCATTCTTGCAGGGACTTTGGCAACGCTCTCGACCGGTGCCGTCGTCGGCATCATCTATTAGGCCTCTGGCCTAGGTATCGAGCAATTCCCGCGCGAACAACGCTTCTCGCTCCAGTGGCGCCTCAAGCAATTCCTGCTGCCTAAGATAACGAAGGAAAACGTCAAAGTCATCGTGGTTCGCGGCACAGCCATAGGGCCAAGGGTCGCGCCCTAAAACAGCAAAGCTCTCGGCCATTTCTGGCACGAGCCAAGGGACCATGACGGCTAGGGCATCAATGTCATAGAGCCGTTCCAGCGAATGATGTTTCGCGGCCACAAAGACGTCATACACAGCTTGGGCGAGCGCCGGGTCCCGCTCGTACACCTCACGGCGCAGAACAAGCAGATGCATGATTGGAAAGATACCGGAGGCGTCGTAGTAGGCCCGTTCGGCGGCCTTCACATCTGAAAACAACGGGCGAACACCCTTGCCCAATCCCTCCGGCAGGCGGGTCGTAATCAAGGCATCGATCTCACCAGTGAGAAGCGCATCATTAAGACTGCTATCTTCGATGTCTGAGACCATGTAGGTGCCGGGAAGCCTTAACGGCATTTTCTCTCTGCGCCCACCCGGTGCGTTCACTCCGCCTCGCACCCACTGAACAGCCCTAGGGTCGACACCATGGAACTCGTCCAATATGCCACGCATCCAGACGACGGCGGTCATCTGGTATTCAGGAATTCCGATCCGGGTATTGCGCAAATCCTCCGGCGCCTCAATCAGGCCGCCCTCTCGCACGAACACGCAACCGTGCCGAAACATCCGGGAGACGAAGACTGGCAAGCCGACAAAAGGCGTTTCACCCCGCGATAGGAGGATGCAATAGGCCGCGAAGGACATTTCGGTGACATCGAAAGCCCCTTCGTCCAAAGCGCGTTTGAATATGCCGGTCGGCGATGCGCGATCGAACGTCAGGTCGAGACCCGGGGTCGGCACATCGCCGAGCAGCAACGGTAACATCCGGTCGTTGGTCGAGATACCAATAGTGAGTGGCGTCGTCATGATGACGCTGACAAAGTCAAGTGTCTTAGACGTCGATCAGCAAGCGTTGCGGGTCCTCTATGCATTCCTTCAGCCGCACAAGGAAAGTGACCGCTTCTCGCCCGTCGACAATGCGATGGTCGTAGCTCAGAGCCAGATACATCATGTCGCGGACCTTGATTTCATCGCAAACGACTATCGGCCGTTTTTGAATCTTGTGCATCCCCAGAATGCCGGACTGGGGCGGATTGAGGATCGGCATGGACATCAGCGAGCCATAAACGCCGCCATTCGAAATGGTGAACGTCCCGCCGGTCATCTCTGCTACCGTCAGTTTGCCGTCACGGGCACGCCGCCCAAAATCGGCGATCGTCCGTTCGATATCAGCAAAACTCATCGTATCGGCGTTACGCAATACGGGAACGACCAGCCCCTGCGGTGTGCCGACCGCAACACCGATGTCGTAATAGTTCTTGTAGACGATCTGATCACCATAAATCTCGGCGTTGACCGCCGGCAGTTCCTGTAATGCCAGTATGCTCGCCTTCACAAAGAAGCTCAGGAAGCCCAGCCGGACACCGTGTTTCTTCTCGAACGAATCGCGGTACTCGGCGCGCAATTCCATCAGGGTCGTCATATCCACCTCGTTATAGGTGGTAAGGATTGCGGCCGTATTCTGTGCTTCTTTCAGACGCTGCGCGATGCGCTGACGAAGGCGCGACATCTTCACGATTTCCTCACGCGGATCCTCGGCGCGGGGCGGCAGGTCTGCCGCAGAAACGATACTCGCACTCGGCATGGCAGGAGCTGGTCGTGGCACAGGAGCCGGGGTTGGTGATGCAGCAGCAGCGACGCCCTTGGCAATAAAGGCCTCTACATCCGCCTTCGTGATCTGCCCTTTCTTTCCGGTCGCCGGTATGGACGACGGATCGAGCTTGTTGTCTTCCACCAGTTTGCGCACAGCCGGAGACATTTTCATGTCGCTATATTCTACCGAAGGCGCAGCCGGAGCGGCAGGTTCAGCGGAAGGCGCGGGCGCGGCTTCCACGGCTTCTGATAGCGCCGGCGCAGCGCTCGCTGTGGCCCCTTCCTCAAGACTACCGAGCAGGCCGCCGACCGCAACTTCGGCGCCGTCATTGGCCGTAATCTCTACCAGCACACCCGATGTCGGCGCTGGCACCTCGACAGTCACCTTGTCGGTTTCAAGTTCGACCAGCGGCTCGTCGGCGTCGACGGGCTCTCCGACATTCTTGAACCATTTAAGTACGGTTGCCTCCGAAACCGATTCGCCGAGCGAAGGAACCATGATCTGTACCGACATATACCGAGCCTTTCCTAGTGAGGCGGTTTGTTTGCAGGATTACTTCCGTCGTGCAACCTTCTTGGCTGCCGACTTGTGCGGGGCCACTTTACGGGGAGCCCGCTTCGGCGGCAGTGTCAGGGCCTCATCCACAAGTTTCTCCTGTTCAATAACATGCCGCCGGAGAGATCCGCTGGCGGGAGACGCCGATTCCGGACGGCCGACGTAGGAAATCCGGGGATTGGCAGCACCGATATTCTCTAGCACCTCTTCCACGCGCTCCCGTGTAAAGAACCAGGCACCCATATTGCGTGGCTCTTCCTGGCACCAGATAAATTCTGCCTGCTTGAACTGACTGAGATCCTCGGTCAGCGCTTTCATCGGGAACGGATAGAGCTGTTCGACCCGCATGATAAAAACGTCTTTAAGGCCACGCTTGTCGCGCTCTTCGGTGAGGTCAAAATAGATCTTGCCTGAGCACAGAATGACCCGACGAATATTTGAATTCTTGGCAAGTTCGTTAGTCCAGTGCCTCTCGTCCCACAACACGCGATGGAACGTTGTGCCCATCTCCATCTCGCCCAAAAGTGAAACGCAGCGCTTGTGACGAAGCAGCGATTTCGGCGTCATCACGATGAGGGGTTTACGAAACTCACGCCGCATCTGGCGCCGCAACACATGAAAATAATTTGCCGGCGTCGTCAGGTTCACGACCTGCATGTTGTCTTCAGCGCAAAGCTGAAGATAGCGCTCCAGTTTGGCCGAACTGTGCTCCGGACCCTGGCCCTCGTAACCGTGAGGCAGGAGCATCACGAGACCGCTCATCCGCAGCCATTTCGACTCGCCGGATGAGATGAATTGATCAATGATCACCTGCGCGCCGTTTGCGAAGTCGCCGAACTGCGCTTCCCACATAACAAGGGAATGCGGCTCCGCCAACGAATATCCGTACTCGAAACCCAACACCCCAAATTCCGAGAGCGGGCTGTCGATAACCTCAAATGGGGCCTGGCCATAGCGAATATTACTGAGCGGGATGTATCGTTCTTCCGTCGTCTGATCGATCAAAACCGCGTGGCGCTGGCTGAACGTCCCTCGTTGGGAGTCCTCGCCGGATAAGCGCACTGGTATCGACTCACATAATAAAGTGCCGAGCGCAAGCGCTTCGGCCGTCGACCAATCGATCCCTTCTCCTGATTCAATCACCTTCCGCTTTGCACCCAATTGTCGAACGATCTTCGAATTCACGTCGACATTCTGCGGTACTTCGGAAATGGCGTAGCCAACCTCCTGCAACACTCCGGGCTCCACACCGGTCTCGCCCCGTCGCGCGTCGCCGCTGGCCAGTTGCATTCCGGCCCAGCGGCCCTCAAGCCAGTCAGCCTTATTTGGCTTATAGCTTGTCGCGGCGTCGAACTCCTCGTCCAAATGGGCTCGGAAATTCTGCACCATCCGGGCTCCTTCGCCCTGTTCGATCAAACCCTCGTCTTCGAGGTGGTTCGCATAGAGCGCCCGTGTCGTCGGGTGTTCTTTGATATGACGGTACATGATGGGTTGTGTGAAGGCTGGCTCATCCGATTCGTTGTGCCCGTGCCGGCGATAGCACCACATATCGATGACCACGTCCTTTTTGAACCGTTGACGATATTCCATCGCGATGCGGGCAACGTGGACGCATGCCTCTGGATCATCACCGTTGACGTGAAGGATTGGCGCCGAGACGACCTTCGCCACGTCCGAACAGTATGGCGAAGATCTGGAATAGCTAGGACTCGTGGTAAAGCCAATCTGATTGTTGACCACGAGATGGATTGTGCCGCCGGTGCGATAGCCACGAAGCTGCGAAAGATCGAACGTCTCGGGCACGATACCCTGACCGGCGAAAGCCGCATCGCCATGAAGCAGCAATCCGAGGACGCGCTCGCGCTGTTCGTCGCCCTTCTGCCGCTGCTTCGCACGCACCTTTCCCAGCACCACTGTATTGACGGCCTCCAAATGACTTGGGTTGGCGGTCAACGAAAGGTGGATGTTGTTGCCGTCAAACTCACGGTCGGCGGAGGTGCCAAGATGGTACTTCACGTCGCCCGAACCTTGGGCATCTTCGGGATTGGCGGTGTTGCCCTGGAACTCTGAGAAAATCGCGCGGTAGGGCTTACGCATAATATTGGCGAGCAAATTCAGGCGGCCGCGATGCGGCATCCCGATAATCACCTCGTCGATCCCAAGTTGCGCACCACGTTTGAAGATCTGTTCGATTAACGGCACCATCGATTCACCACCATCGAGGCCAAAACGCTTAGTGCCTGTGAATTTTCGGTCTAGATACTGCTCGAAGACCTCCGCCTGCGTTAGACGTTCCAAGATTGTCCGCCGGCCAATATCCGTGAAATTGGTGCGATTGCGAATGCCTTCGATCCGTTCTTGAATCCAGGCCTTCTCCTCTGGCTCCTGGATGTGCATGAACTCGACGCCAATCTTACTGCAGTAGGTTTGCTCCAGAATCTTGACGATCTGACGCAATGTCGCACTTTCGAGGCCGAGCACATAATTGATGAAGATCGGCCGATCCATGTCGGCACTGGTGAACCCGTATGATTCGGGATCGAGTTCCGAATGAGGCAACGGTTTTAAGATCCCAAGAGGATCGAGATCGGAGTGCAGGTGACCACGCACCCTATAGTTACGAATAAGCATCAGGGCCCGGATCGAATCCATGGTCGCCTGGCGAATCTGTTCGGGCGCCGCCATCGGCATAAACGGCATGCCCACCATGTTTGCCGGAAAGGCCTGACGCTCGATTCCAGCCGTTGCATCCGACATTGACAGGGAACTCCCGTTTCCACCGATCACAGAAGTCTTGCGCGGCGCCCAACTGGCCCCCTGCTGTTCCTCTTGAAAACTCGTCTCGCCGTCTTCAAGCCCCTTGAATATTTCCGTCCACTCTGGATCAACCGAGCTCGGGTCCTCAAGATAGCGCGCATACATTTGCGCAAGATAGGTCTCGTTAGCGCCGTAGAGGTAGGTACTGTTTTCGAAATCGGAACTCATGATCCGCTCCCTTCTCGGGCGGGGTGGCCCGGGGTACGCCCCCCGCTCTCGATAATGGTCGGCTAGCCTTTGATTACCGCCATCATTGTCTCGCCAATCGCCGCCGGACTGTCAGATACGAGAATTCCGGCACTTTTCATCGCTTCTATCTTATCACCGGCAGTCCCTTTGCCTCCGGATATGATCGCACCCGCATGTCCCATGCGTTTGCCCGGCGGCGCTGTCTGCCCAGCGATAAATCCGCACATCGGTTTCTTGACTTTGGAATCCTTGACGAACTGTGCCGCATCCTCTTCAGCTGATCCGCCGATTTCGCCAATCATCACGATGGCCTCTGTCTCGTCGTCGGCCAAGAATGCTTCAATACAATCGATGAAGTTGGTTCCGTTGATCGGGTCGCCGCCGATACCGATACAGGTAGACTGACCAAGCCCTACTGCCGTCGTCTGCGACACAGCCTCGTAGGTCAATGTACCGGAGCGCGAGACGATTCCGACCTTGCCGCGCTTGTGGATATGCCCAGGCATAATGCCGATCTTGCACTCGTCCGGCGTGATGATGCCGGGGCAATTCGGTCCGATCAGGCGGGAATCAGAGTTCTGGAGTGCGCGCTTAACACGCACCATATCGTAGATCGGAATGCCTTCGGTTATGCAGATGATCAACGGTATTTCCGCGTCAATCGCCTCCTCGATGGCATCTGCGGCGAAGGGTGGCGGCACATAAATAACGGAGGCATTGGCGCCGGTCTGTTCAACCGCATCGCTCACTGTATCGAAGACAGGAAGATCAAGATGAGTCGTGCTACCTTTGCCTGGCGTACACCCCCCCACCATAGCCGTCCCATAGGCGATTGCCTGTTCGGAATGGAATGTGCCCTGACTACCAGTGAAGCCCTGGCAGATCACCTTGGTGTCTTTGCCAACCCAGACCGCCATTACGCCGCCTCCTTCACCGCCTTGACGATTTTCCTGGCCGCATCGGCTAGGTCGTCAGCGGCTATGATCGCAAGCCCTGAATCTTCCAAATTCTTCTTGCCAAGATCGACGTTGGTACCCTCCAGGCGCACCACCAACGGGACCTGCAAGCTGACCTCGCGTGCCGCCGCCACAACACCTTCGGCGATCACGTCGCATCGCATGATGCCACCGAAAATATTGACCAAGATCCCTTCGACGTTTGGGTCCGATAAAATGATCTTAAAGGCAGTGGTCACACGTTCCTTGGTGGCTCCGCCACCAACGTCCAGGAAGTTCGCCGGCTCGGCGCCGCAGAGCTTGATGATATCCATGGTCGCCATGGCAAGGCCCGCACCGTTGACCATGCACCCGATACTACCGTTTAATTTTATATAATTGAGCTTGTGTTTGGAGGCCTCCAACTCAGTCGGATCTTCCTCGTCCTCGTCCCGCATCTCGGCGATCTCAGGATGACGGTACAGCGCGTTGTCGTCGAAGTTCATCTTCGCGTCGAGCGCAATCACGTCACCGTCGCCGGTTACCACGAGAGGGTTCACCTCAACGAGGCTCGCGTCGAGGTCCGTGAACGCCTTGTACATCGCCATCAGCAGCTTGACGGCCGAGCCGACCTGTTTATCTTCCAGACCAAGACCGAAGGCGATCTGCCGCGCGTAGAAGCCCTCCATTCCGAAAACCGGATCGATGGCAACCTTGATGATTTTCTCCGGGGTCTTTTCGGAGACCTCTTCGATATCCATGCCGCCTTCTGTCGACGCCATCACCATTATGCGGCTGGTCACCCGGTCGAGCAGGATGCTGAGATAGAGTTCACGGGCGATATCGCAGCCATCCTCAATGTAGACGCGTTTGACTTCATTGCCGTCATCGCCGGTCTGCTTGGTCACGAGAACCCGATTGAGCATGGCCGCCGCGTGGCCCTTCACTTCATCGTGCGACTTAGCAAGACGGACGCCCCCTTTGTCAGGATCGCCACCCTTAAAACGGCCTGCACCTCGGCCTCCGGCATGGATTTGGCTTTTGACAACCCATACTGGTCCCGGCAGCGATTTTGCAACATCGAGCGCCTCGTCCGGGGTATACGCGACGCCGCCGTCCGGAACGGCAACACCGAATTTTTTAAGCAGACACTTCGCTTGGTATTCATGGATATTCATGCGATTTCACCACTTGACCTAAAGCTTAATCGCGACCGTCGGTTTCCCCACGCCGCCCAATTATCCACCGACGTTACTAAAGAAAGCTTACCATCGACCAACACATCGACGACAAGGCTATTTCTTCTTCGACGCCGCCTTCTTTTCGGCAGCTTCCATTCGCTGAACCACTTTGACGAGAGAGCGGACATGGCCAACCGATGTCTTAAATGCCTTCTTCTCTGATGCGTTAAGAGAAATTTCGACAATCCGCTCGACGCCCTTCGCGCCGATGACAACCGGGACACCAACATAAAGGCCCTTCACGCCGTACTCACCCTTTAAAAAGGCTGCGCAGGGCAGTACGCGCTTCTTGTCGCGGAGATAGGATTCCGCCATTGCGATCGCCGAGGACGCGGGTGCGTAAAACGCGGAACCATTGCCCAGCAGTTCCACGATTTCACCTCCGCCATTGGCCGTACGATCAACAATCGCATCGATCTTTTTCTTTGTCGTCCAGCCCATCTTGATCAAATCAGGCACGGGAATTCCCGCCACCGTCGAATACCGCACCAGCGGTACCATCGAATCTCCATGGCCGCCGAGTACGAAGGCAGTGACATCCTCTACGGAAACATTGAACTCTTGGGCTAGAAAGAGGCGGAACCGTGCACTATCCAGAACACCCGCCATACCGACGACGCGATTGTGCGGCAGGCCGCAGGCGTCGCGCAGGACGCCGACCATGACGTCGAGCGGATTGGTGATGCATATGACAAATGCTTTCGGACAATACTTCTTGATACCCGCACCGACCTGACGCATCACGTTGGTGTTAATACCGATCAGGTCGTCCCGACTCATGCCCGGCTTCCGGGGGACGCCGGCCGTGACAATAACGACGTCGGCATTGCGAAGACCGGCGTAGCTGTTAGCGCCTTTCACCGAGGCGTCAAAACCTTCAATCGTTGAAGCCTGCTCGATATCGAGCCCTTTGCCCTGGGGCGCGCCCTTGACGATGTCAAAAAGGACGACATCGCCCAATTCCTTCAAACCTGAGAGTAACGCCAGCGTACCACCGATCTGCCCGGCGCCGACGAGTGCGATCCTGTTGCGTGCCATGGGAAGCCCCCTTATTTCCGACCACTGGCGAGCCTAATCATTGAACGTTTTCGGGTGTCGCCGGCCCGCGGCGGCAGCACCTGTGCAATTCTCGCGTGTCCTACAGCGAATTCCAGAAGAGGGCAAGCTCACGCGGAGCGAAATAGTGGCTCAAGAGATACCGCCATGCCGCCCCCGCCATTCATTCATCGTCTGCAGCAGGGTGGACGCGGGAATCGCATACCCCACCGGCAGTGATTGTTCGAGGGGCTCGCCGGTTTCGGGATCGCGATGCACGAACTCCACCCGTGTCCCAATGAACCCACGGCGGGCCACAAATAGTCCCACGTTGTGCCACTGAAAATAGCGCGACTTAAAGTGTTCCCGAACCTCGAAGCCTTCCGCCGTCAGACGCAAATATGAAGCGTTCGGGAAATGCGATGACAACAGTACCACGGAGCCCGCAGTCATCAGCAGGCCCACAAGATAGGCCGGGAGCACATCGGTGCGACCCTCATGGGCCAAGTGGACAAGATACGCCCCGAACAAGACGCATGTCACCGAGAACAAAACGTTCCTCGGGAGAGACGGCTTCACAACAAACTCCACCTCACTCTTCGTTCGTTCATTCATTCAACGTTCCCCGCATGCGGAAGATCGATGTATTCCGGCGTTTGCATCTCCATCAGACGACTAACCGTCCGTTGGAATTCAAAAGCATGGGTGCCATCCGCATGCAATTTATCAGGCTGGGCGTCCGCAGCGGCCACCAGATTGACCTTTTTCTCATACAACACATCAATCAAGTTCATGAAGCGTTTCGCTTCATTTCGCATTTCAGGGCTCATTTGCGGAATGCCGTTTAGCACGACTGTGTGGAAGCGATCTCCGACAGCAATATAGTCCTCTGCGCCGAGCGCGCGTTGACATAGTTCCTCAAAATCAAAATACGCGACACCTCGCGCCGCGCGCATGACTTCAATCTCACGGCCCT
>CAXGSZ010000047.1:0-9849 GCA_964012455.1 uncultured Alphaproteobacteria bacterium | reverse complement strand
AAGGCAGAGGTTACAGGTTCGATCCCTGTAGCGCCTACCAATAAAATAAAGGGGTCAGCCAGAAACGGTTAGCTCCTTGAAACTTTCTGATCCCAGCAAAGGGATAATAAAGGGATAAAATATTGGCATTATTTTTTCCAAAACATTTTAGAAAAGTAAAAGTTTTAGCAATCAACTGGCTTTAAGTCGGTTTTGCTCCAGTCGTGCATCTACGAGATTCACTATTCTATCTAAAACGTCAGATTGCATACCTTTTGATAAGGCAAGAGTTTGTACTAATTTATCTACGCGCTCTATATTTAAGGCTCCAGCAAACAAAGCACGTGCCGCTGACGACGGTTTTACAAGTATTTCAGCGGCCGCAGCGTACTTATCAAATGGCACAAGATCTTCGTCGTCAGCCCCAAACTTTTTGCACATGGCTGTAACCCATTCGTACATAGTTCTCGATGCATCTAAATCTGAGTGCACGGCTTCTCTTATGCTGCGAGGTCCATCGGGCGTCACGCAACGGTAGTTTCCAGCGGACAGCATTGCCCATTTAGCTAGGGGAACAAAGACGCTATCGTGTACTTTCAGCTTTACAGGAAGTTCCACTGTTTCACCATCACCGGGATCAAAACGAATTTGCATAATGTCTTCTTCTAATTGTGTTAAGATCGCCGTGTGCCTTTCATTTTCGAAGCGTGCCACTTTGAAATTTGTGGGCAAACTTACCTGCAAATAATTTGCCGGTTCGTCCGGAGGTCGGAAGGCCTGAGGGTCCGGACTTGCCATCGTGAATATAGCAGGGTCGAAGTCTTCCCAGATAGCTGGGTCCGTGTAGCAAACGTCTATTTCTACGGCAGCGATTTCAGAGATACGCTTAAGATAGGGCGGCGGTGGCATATTCATGATCGACACGACTGGCACCCTCGATATCGCTACCGAATTTAGCAGTTCAAGCACCCCGGGTGAACGGTACTGGGGCTCCTGCATAGCAAGAGCAATAAGATCATAGTCTTTTGGGTCAACTTTGCTTGGATCTGTCGCTCTGATGGCGCCTAAAGCGTTTCGGGAGTCGATTTCTAGGGCGTTATTACGGCCACGCACCGGCATTTTTACCCGCACCCCCTCAGCGTTAATCAATTTAACCTCTTCGGGTAAACAGACCATAGTCACATCATGACCTGCCAAAATTAATTTGGTGCCAAGAAGCGATCCATACGCCGCTCCGAGTGTCAAAATGTTATATTTTTTTTTCGTCATAAAATGCCCCTAATTTGTCTATCTAACCGATACCACACCTCGCCGTATTGGCCTTGAACCCGTCATAGGTATTCTTCACACCAGCGATGAAACCCAGGCTTTATCCAATTGCTGCGGCGATGACGACACCTTCTAGCGAGTCAGAATAATGAAGCGCACCGTACATGGTTCCCTTGCTAGCACTCCATAGACCGCCTCCAGTGCCGGATCCGCTCTAAATATCGATTCCTTCCTCGGTCTCCGCCCAAGGAAACACCGCGATGCCGCGAACAGCTTGCACGTCTTGGTACAGCTGGAACGCAGCGATCAATGCCATCAATGCAAATCCGGCGAGGAGAGCAGCTTGAAACGGCCACAGTACCATCACCATGGTCTCCGTCATGCGTCCCGTCACAATCACGCGTTCGACCACAGGAAGGCCCCAATATGCGAATGCCGAGTAAAACGACAAGGCAACGGTCGAGTTGGCGAGCCTTAGCCAATACACGGCTCGTATATAACCTTTGCGTTTGAGTATATCGAGCAATGCGGTTACCGACAGGTGCGATCTGCGCGCCTGCGTGACTGCGAAAAAGATGAAGATCGAGCTGACGATAAAATACGTTACGGCGTCCTGGCTCCAGCTGAATACGACGCCGAACACATAGCGCCGAATGATTTCCAGGTTGGCCAGTAGTACGCAGCAGAGAACAGTAAACGCCGCCATATTGCCGACGATACGGTTAGTGAAGAACCGCACCCCTCGATAAATTCGGTCGAGACCATTGTCGATAGTGCTGGTCATGCCTCCGGTCCCACAGACTAAAAGGATAAACGTTCAGAAACCAAGGTGCTTCTGGGTATCGAGCGTAAGGCCGCGCCGATACCCAGAAGAAGGCAAAGTACTGTTTTGTTACTTCTTTTTCTTCGGGCGGACCCACTTTGCATACTTGGTCCACCAGGATGCTAACGCTTTGCAGTCTGTTTTTTCCAAGGGGTCTGAGCCCAGAGGATTTGCTGCGACCGCCGCTTTGGCTTCCATCGCGAACTTGTCAACCCACTTGTTGGCTCCATCGGGTGTAATGGATTTGATAAACTTGTCGGTTGCCGTGCCGAGTTGGTCCTGGAAGACTTTTGATTCCGCGGGCGACAGGGTGTAGATGCCGGGTTTGGTCGGGTCCGTGGTCCCATACTTGTCGATCATTTTTTTGTCGTTGCACCAGTTCAACTTCTTCTCTAATGGGATTGCTTCCCCGACAACCAAGTTGTAGAAGGCAGTCTGAGTTTCTTTGTTGAGTTTTTTCCACCAAACTTCACTGACACCGAGCCAATAGCGGTCGCCCATAAATCCGTTGATGCCGGCGACCGTGAAATACGGTATTTGATCTCTGATGGCGTTGAATCCGCCCAAACTGGTCATCACTCCATCGATGACCCCGGTCTCCAGTGCGGGCGGCACGTCGCCGAACGCCATCGATATCGCACTCGCGCCCCAGGCTTCCATACTTGCATTCTCGGCTGGACCAGCGCCGCGAAATTTCTTTCCGGAAATATCGCCTGGCGCCTTGATTCGAAACTTTGCACCAAGCCCCAGATACAGGCTCAAGTGAGCGCTGCCGAACAAGCGAACACCGTGAACGTCCAACATTCGCTTTTCGAGAAATTTGTAGGTTTCGAAGTTGTCGTGCGCATTCATTGCGCCGGGCGTCGTCAATTTCAGCGGCCCGTTGACTACCGACATGTACGGTTCGATCGACGCGGTTTTGCCGAACTGTCCAAAGGCCATTTCGAGATTGCCTTCGGTCATCGCCTCGACTGCCTCAGGAATCCGGTAGAGCCCTCCTGCGTAGTAAACAAGCATGGAACTACCCGGGATAACTTGTGGCAAGCGTTCCTGCAGGTAAGCCATGGTGATGCCGGCCGGATGCGGCGGGCCCACGAGGTCAGAGGCCAATCGGATCTTCAGCGGCTGCAACTCCGCGTGAGCCGCGCCAGATAAACCAAGAGCAAATGCTAGAAGTGTCGCCTTAATAACATGCTTGCCCGTGGCGATACGGACAAAAGTGAGTCTGTTAAACATGATATTCTCCCATTTTAAAAGATGGTTTGACGGTTATGATTTTCTTGTTAGATTCTTCCAACGTCCAATTAGATTTTTCGCAACGCCCAACAATTATGTACAATATCTTAAATTTATCAACAGATTGCTTGAGTCTATTAAATACTAATGTAGATGTTATAGTTTGGTAACACGGATCCCAGCGAAAAGGAGCAACGGCACATGAGTGGTGATGACATTAAATTGAACGGCGTAACCTATCGCTGGCCTTCTCGGCCAGTTGTGGTGGTCTGTATTGATGGCGGCGATCCCGAGTACATGGATCATGGCTTCAACACGGGCATCATCCCCAACATGACACGCTTTAAAGATGAGGGTTTTTACGCCGTTGCCCAAGGATCCATGCCAAGCTTCACGTGTCCCAACAACATGTCAATCGTCACCGGTACGGAACCTGAAGTTCATGGTATTTCTGGAAACTTTTATCTCGATCGCTCGACCGGTCAACCGGTCGTGATGACCGGACCGGAGTTGCTGCGTTCGCGCTCGGTCATGTCCGAGTTTTCGCGCCACGGTGCAAAGGTCGCCTCGATCGCGTCTAAGGATAAGCTGCGCAAGCAGTTACAAAAGGACATGGACCTCACTGGCGGTTCGGTGAGTTTCTCTGTCCAGTTCGCCGACCAGGCCAATATGGAAGAGAATGGCATCGAAAATGTTCTCGACTACGTCGGCCAGCCGCAGCCGGACATGTATTCGGCCGAATTGTCGTTATTTGTCCTGGATGCCGGCATCAAGCTTCTTGAAGAGCGGCGCCCGGACATTCTTTACCTATCGCTCACCGATTTTATCCAACACACCAGCGCACCTGGCGATCCCATCGCCGATCAGTTTTACCGCGACATGGACGCAAGGTTCGGACGCCTCCAGGAACTGGGGGCAGTCGTCGCGCTAATCGCCGATCACGGCATGAGCGACAAGGCCGACGCTAACGGCGAGCCCAACGTGGTCTGGCTACAAGACATTATCGAAGGCGTACTTGGCGAAGGTTCATGCACCGTGATCTGCCCAATCACCGACGCCTTTGTCGGCCATCATGGTGCGCTCGGCGGTTTCGTGCGCGTCTGGTGCCATGGAGAGACCACCGGCGCCCAGGTCATCGAGATCATTAAAGACGTTCCCGGCATCGGCAAAGTCTGGACTCCAGAGGGCGTAGCCAGGGAACTTGAGCTGCCGCTCGATCGTGAAGGCGACGTTGCCGTCATGGGCGACGCGGTGACGGTCATTGGAGCGCGCGCTGTCGACCACGACTTGACGGCGCTGAAGGGCACGCGACTGCGCACCCACGGCAGCTTGACCGAGGCTGATGTACCGATTGTCATCAGTGAGCCACTAAACGCCGCTTATGCCGAACGCGCTGGCAAAGGTGGACTTAGAAGCCATGAGATATTCGATTTTGCCCTGAACGGTATCAACTAATGCAATAGAGAGCCAGGCGATGACTAAAACCGGACGCGCGGTCGTCTACGATGCACCCAACACGCCTTTTGTGATCCGGGAATACCCGGTTCGTGACGTTAAGCCGGACGAAGCCTTGGTACGGATCACCATGTCAACGATATGCCGTTCTGATATTCATTCATACAAAGGGCACCGCCCCAATCCCTGTCCTGGTATCCTTGGTCACGAAATAATTGGTGTAATTCAACAGCTCGGCACTGATATTACCCAGGACATGCGGGGCGACCCACTCGCAGTCGGCGACAGAGTCACCTGGACGGAGTATTTCCACCACGGACAATCGGCGTACCGAGACATCCACGACATGCCGCAAAAGTCGCCAGGCGTTCGTAAATATGGCCATGACCTGGTCGAAGATGACCCCCACTTCCTGGGTGGTTTTGCCGAGTACTGTTATATCCTGCCGGGAACCGGCATATTAAAACTGCCCGATGCCATCACCGATGAAGAGGCCACACCGTTAAACTGTGGTGTCGCGACCATGATTTCGGTCACCGAGGCCGCCGACATCCGAATGGGAGATACGGTGGTGGTCCACGGATTAGGGCTACTCGGCCTCTACGGATGCGCCATCGCCAAAGCGCGGGGGGCCAGGCGGGTCATCGGCCTTGATACCGTTTCCGACCGCTTAGCCATCGCGAAGAAATTCGGCGCCGATGTCACCTTCGATGTCGGCAACATGAGTGACAGCGAGCTAGTTGCCAACGTTCGTGCCCAATGTCCGCCGGACGGCGCTGACGTCGGTATCGAGGTCTGTGGCTATGCGGGCGTCGTGCCTCTGGGGCTTAGCATGCTGCGAGTCGGCGGGCGATTTGTGATCGGCGGTCTGGTCAACCCAGGATCGAACTTCGAAATAGATGGCAATGATGTACTTCGGAAATGGATCACCCTTAAGGGCGTTCACAATTATCATCCGCGCCACTTAATCCAGGCATTGGACTTCGTCATGAGCAATCGCGAACGGTTTCCCTTTGGTGACATCGTGGATTCGAAATTCTCACTTGAACAACTCGACGAAGCTTTTGCTAAGGCCGCCGAGCGGTCCGTCCTGCGCGCCGCCATTGTTCCCTGATTGCGAGAGGAGACATAAAGATGACCGACAGCAATTCGCCCGATCTCGGTTTCTCGCCGAAAGGGCTGTTCATTGGAGGCGGCTGGGAAGAAGCCGCCGACGGTCGGACCTTCAAAAGCATCAACCCGGCAAATGGTGAGCATTTGGGCGACGTTCCGTTGGCCAGTGAAGCCGACGTGGATCGGGCCGTGGCAGCAGCGAAACGGGCTTTCGCGGACTGGGGTGGCCTGCCCATCAAGGAGCGCGCGCAAGCGCTAAATGCGTATGCCGACAAACTTGTCGAACACAAGGACGAGCTGGCGTTGATGGACAGTGTCGATTCGGGGAACGCGCTTTCCGGTATGAAGGGTGATGTGGATTGGACGGCGACAACGCTCAGATTTTTCGCCGGATTGCTGACTGAGATTAAGGGCGAAACTTCGTCACAGGCCGCCGGGCACCTCAATCTGACACACCGCCAGCCGTATGGCGTAGTCGCCAAAATCAACGCCTTTAACCATCCGTTCCGGTTCTGTGTCGAGAAAGCGGCTTCGGCACTGGCGGCGGGCAATACGGTGGTTGCCAAAGCATCCGAACAGGCACCACTCTCGAGCCTGCGGCTTGGTGAGCTTGCTGATGGAATTTTTCCGCCCGGCGTCTTCAACATCGTCACCGGCGACGCCGCCACCGGCTCGGCCATGGTCCGGCATCCCGATGTCATGCGTATCGGTTTCGTTGGCTCGGTGGAGACCGGCCGCATCATTGCTCGGGAGGCAGCCGACGGATTAAAGCATGTAACTTTGGAACTGGGCGGTAAGAACCCGATCATCATCTTTCCCGATGCCGATCCGGTCGAGGCAGCAACGGCGGCGATCAAGGGCATGAACATGAACCGTCAAGGCCAATCGTGCTCGTCCACCTCTAGGGTCTTAGTTCATGCCGATCTTCATGATGCGGTAACGGCTGAATTAATCCGTCAGGCCGAGGCCCTACCCATTGGAATGCCGTGGCAGGATGGAAAAGAAGTTGGACCGGTGGTTTCCGAACGTCAATTTGATCGTGTCATGGAGTTTATCGCGTCTGCCAAAGAAGATGGGGCGCAATTGCTGACCGGCGGCGGTCGGCCCGCTGATCCGACCTTGGCTAATGGGCACTTCATTGAACCGACGGTATTTGACGCGGTCACCCCTGATATGCGGATTGGTCACCAGGAGATCTTCGGGCCGGTGATGTCGGTAATGGAGTGGTCCGACTACGAGGATATGCTGACGAAAGCCAACGGGGTCATGTACGGTCTCACTGCGGCAATTGTCACCAACGATCTAAATAAGGCTATGGAGACTGCCGAGCGCATCGAAGCGGGTTATGTCTGGATTAACGCCCAGGGTCGATATCTCGGCGCTCCCTACGGTGGCTGGAAACAGAGCGGAATCGGCCAAGAAGAATGTTTGGATGAGCTTCTGAGCTACACCCGAATAAAGAACATCAACATGCGCTGGTAATCCGTGGCGGCGCAAACAAGGGAAGGACCCTTGCTTGAAAATCGTGACTTACAACATCCAGTATGCCCGGGGCAGGGACGATCGGCTTGACCTCGGGCGGATCGCTGCGGCCGTTGCCGGCGCTGATGTGATCGGTCTGAACGAGGTCGAGCGCTTCTGGCCGCGCAACGGCGCGGCGGCATCGGATCAGCCGGCCGAACTGGGCGCCTTGCTGCCCGATTACTACTGGGTCTACGGTCCCTATTTCGACATGGATGCGAGCGAGCGAGCGGGCGATGGGATGGTAGTCAACCGCCGCCGTCAAAGGGGAAACATGTTGCTGTCGCGGAGGCCGATCGTGTGCTCGCGGCTGCACGTCTTCTCGAAATTCGACGCCCTCACTCACTTCAACATGCGGATGGGCGCGATTGAAGGGGTCATCGAGTTTCCGTCTGTCGCGGTTCGGTTCTACTCAGTCCACCTAGGCAGCTTGACTAGCGAGGAACGCCTGGTCCAGGTGCGGCAGCTCCTCGAGAACCACCGCCGCAACCAAACCGAGGGCGGTATGTGGACCGGCACCCGCTTCGGCGGACGGGGCATCGACTGGTCGTGCGGCGAGGACCCACCGCCCAACCCGCTCGACGCTATCATCATGGGCGACTTCAACACCGAGCCGGATACGCCGGAGTACAAGGAGATGGTCGGCTCGACACCCGGGGCAAAAGGGGAGGTCCGCTACCGTCACGCGTTCGTCGATAGCTGGCTCGCCGTGGGCGACGGCAGCGATGGCGCCACACTCTTCGCCCATCCAACGGGGAAGCATCTGGACCACGACGTCCGCATCGACTACTGCTTCGTCAGCGGCGGCTTGGCCGACCGACTGGTTTCCGCCCGCGTCGACCGCGATGCCGACGGAAGCGACCATCAACCCGTCTGGCTCGAAATCGACCTTTAGAGCGTTTTCCTTTCTGGTCGATTCGTGCCTCTTGTGGGTATTCCCATATCTGGTGTGGCGTGGCGAAAGGCGCCAAAGCCATTCGGTGGCGCAGTGCGCGAATTGATAATGGATCCGGCCTAGAAGACCGATTTGACCATCACGGACGGGACCCAGAGCGCGAGGATGGGATAGAACAGGACGATGAACAGCACGATGGCGTCGGTACACAGAAATGGAAATGCGCCGCGCATCACGCGAGTCACCGGCACTCCTGTCGTTCCGCTGACGGCGAACAAGTTGAGTCCGACCGGTGGTATGACGCCGCCCATCTCTATCGCAAGTACGAAAAGGATGCCCAGGTGAATGGGGTCGACGCCCATTGCTGTCGCAACGGGGAAGACGATGGGTACCGTTAGCACCAGCATTGCGATCCCCGTCAGGAACATTGAAAGCAGTAGCAGTATGACGACGAGGATAGCCAGAAATTCATTTTTCCCCAGTGCCATTGAATTGACCCACATTGCTATTTCTTGCGGCCAACCTTTGTTCGCCAGAAGAAACTGGAAGACGCCAACACAACCGACCAGGAAGAACACCACGGCGGTCAAGTTCACCGCACGAAATGTGACCGGCACCAGTTCTTTGAGGAACTCGCTACGGTTGGAGATAATTCCATACAACATGGCATAACCACAGGCAGCCGCGCCCGCTTCGGTGGGTGTGAACACGCCACCATAGAGTCCGCCAAGGATGATGACGGGCATCATCAGCGCGGGAGCGGCGCTGATGGTTGCACGCCCGAGGCGTTTCCAACTAAAGGTACCGGAGGGGAGTTTTAGTATCAGCGAGGTGATAATGATAATTGTTGCGTCACTGAGTGCGAGCATGAGTCCGGGGATGATGCCGGCAAAAAAAAGCTTGATGATCGACTCCTCGGTCAGTATGCCAAAGATTATCAAAGCAATGCTCGGTGGGATGAGTATTGCAATCCCGCCGCCGGTGGCGATGATCCCGGCCGCCATCCACTGCGGATATCCACGCTTCACCATCTCAGGATAGGCAATGACGCCCATTGCGGCAGACATCGCCACGCTTGATCCGGAAATCGCAGCGAAGAGCACTTGGCAGAGCAGGGTAGCATAGGCGAATCCGCCGGGTACCCATCCGACCAGTGCATCCGCGAGATTGAACAGTTTCTTGACGAGCCCTGTCTTGTCCATTAGGAATCCCGCGAGTATGAAAAACGGGACCGCCATCAAGGTATAGTTGCTGAGGAAGTTAAAGAACGCTCGAAAAACTGTTCTTGGTGTCAAACCCGGGTCGAAGAGGATATAGAGTGTCGCCGTGCCGGCGAGCGCAATGCCAATTGGCAAGCCCCCGGCCAAAAAGCTGGTCAACATTGCTGCAATCGTGCCCATTAAATCCTCTCATTTGCCTGAGTGTTCTTTAACTCATGTGTTGGCGTCAAGCTTGTGGTTATCTCTGGTTCGAAATATTAAACGGCACACTTGCGGTGTTGCAAGCGCGGGGCTTCCATCGTCTTCCGCTTGATCCTTTCCCGTTGTTTTAAATCTGC
>CAXGSZ010000046.1:0-9896 GCA_964012455.1 uncultured Alphaproteobacteria bacterium | reverse complement strand
ATCAATCGACAGATAAATGCTCTCCACCAGCGCTTCCCCCTCTTCCGGCGCGCGGATCGGGGCGGTGGTTTCCTCGAAGTTCTCCGGCCCCGCCAATCCGTCGGGCCGGGATTTCAGAACGATTTGAAGGTTGGCGTTGCGCATCGTGAGGTCTCATTCTTTGCGACAGTATTTTCAGGAAGGTAGAGGGCGGACATTGCGCCGCCAATAGATTGCAAGCAGCAACCAGAGCAGAAGGCCCTGTCCCGCCACGAGCGCCAGTCCCATCGGCGCTCCCAGCCAGTCCGCGAGAAATCCGGCATACAGGATGCCAAGGGGCATCGTGCCCACGCTAACTGCCAGCAACCCCATAACCCGGCCGCGCACCTCGGGCGGTGTGACAGAAAGCAGGATGGTGCTTTGCATGGACGAAAACCCGGCAACGCCGAAACCGGCGGCAAAGAGAACAACGAGCGAGAGTCCAAATTGGGTCGACACCGCAAACAACAGGACACCCGACAAAAACAGGCAGGATCCACACACGAAAAACTTTCCGTATCGCGCTGGGCGTACCGTCATACCGACGAATATCGCGCCGATCAGCGCACCGAGCCCCTCCGAGGAGGCCAAAATGCCGACTGGAAAAGCGCTCAACCCCAGCGTATCGCGCCCGATTACCGGCAAAACACTGGCAAAGGGAAAGCCAAACGCATTGACGATGACCGTAATTGACAAAACTCCGACCACAATCGGCTCGTTGCGGGCGTACCGGAAACCTTCGACCAGATTGGCGAATACCTTTGGTTGCGGCCCGGCGGGTCGCGCTTGGTAATACGGCATCCGCAGGATCGCGTATGCCGCGCTCGCATAGAATACGGCACCCAGCAAATAGGCACCATGCAGCCCCATAAACTCCAACAAAAACCCACCGAGCGCCGGGCCCAGCATGCGTGTACCATTATTGGTACCGGTATCGAAGGCCATGGCCACACCGACCCGGTCCAAGCCAGCCGCATCACCAACCATCGCACGGCGAGTGGAATAGTCCGTCGCGGTAAACACACCACTCAGAAACGCGCCCGCTCCGATGTGCCACATCGACGCCGCCTCACAGATAATCAGCACGCCGAGTATCGCAGACGTGGCACTCATCGCGGCGAGGCCGACGAACTGGATGAACTTACGACTTATCCGATCAGCGATTACGCCGAACCAGGCGCCGAAAAGAACCAGAGGCGCCCAACGAAGGAACAGGAAGACGGCGACCATGATGGCCGACCCCGTCAGGTCGAAGACGAAGACCCCCACAGCGAGGGACTCGAGCCACCGCATCGTGCTGGCAACCGCACCCGCATACCACAACCGCCCGAAGGTCGTCTCCAGGAAAAGGGCGCGAACGACCGCAGCCGTCGTTGGACGATCGGTCACGGAGGCCTCATTCTGCGTCGGAATGGCGACCCCGCACCACCGCTTGCTTCAGACACGACGTCATTAGCTCGAGACAACGGGAAAATTCGCGCATGATCGCGATTGCAGAGATCTGGTCCATATCGAACTGGAAATTGTTTCCGAAAACGGGTGCCGCGAAAGTCCGGTCAACCGGGTCTCCGATCGCGCGATTTACGGTAAGTCTCGGCAGCTCCAACGAGAGGTAGAGGAATGGGTAATAGGCCAAAATGGCCCACAACAAGCACATCTGTTGCGGCGCGCTGCACCGCAAGATGTATCGGAAAATAGATGGCTCCATCGCCGCCAACCGCGCTCCGTCACTCCGAACCACCGCTCAGAGGAGCGGCACGCGCCACCCCGGCAACGCTTCGGCGTTTAAACTAGCCTAGGGTTACAAGAGCGTAAACGCTTGTGCCCGGCGAGGCATACCGCCTTCCGCACGACCCGCTTGCGTGTTGCCTTCTACGCCCCCATAAAACCGCGCGATTGTCTCTTCTGGAGGCGCAGGCAGCAGAGCTGCCCGTTAGATTGCGTGCTGCTTAGGTCGTCGACGATCAGGTCACGGACTTACTAACGGCTCCATCAAACACGGAGGCTTTCGCATCGGCTATCCGTGCGTTATTGAATGATCCCGCGAGCCGGTGGGACATGGGGACCGCCGCACGGCGAAGGGTACTGACGGAGCACTCGATGGAACGAGCGGCGGCAGAAATCGCCAAGACACTGCAATCCTGGCCGGCGAGACACGTTTCATGACGACGATCGCACTCATCAGACATGCCGCAACCGAATGGAACGAGGGTGGCCGGGTTCAAAGTACCACCGACGTTCCGCTGAGCGACGGCGGCCGGGAAACGGTCCGTTCTTGGAAAGCGCCTTCGCGTCTGAACGAGTTTCAATGGGTCTCAAGCCCACTTTCGCGGGCGGTTGAAACGGCAAACATCCTCGCGGGAGCGCCCCCACACAGAACGGATCATCGCCTTGTGGAGATGGATTGGGCCGTCTGGGAAGGCATGACAATTGCCGAACTGAGGACGGAAATCGGTAATCCGGGTGAGGCATGGCGCGCTGGCGGTTTGGATTTCAAGGCTCCGGGCGGCGAGAGCCAGCGAGACGTGCAAACTCGTCTTCTCTCCTTCTACCGTGAGGTGGCCGAGGCGCAACAGCCCACGGTTGTAGTTTGCCATCGGGGTGTTGTCCGAGCGACCTACTCGCTCGCCGCCGAGTGGGACCAAAAAACTCCCTGGCCTGACACGCTCGACGACAACTGCGTGCACTTATTTCAACTACAGCCGCATGGGCACCCGGAGATCGAGGAGCTCAATGTTCCGCTTACGTCCGACTGAGCCAATGCCGCAAGTCCCATTTTAGGTGCAGCATCTCGCCATTGGCCATGATAGGCGCGCAGCGAACTGCAGAAATTCTCACAACACTTGTCGCAACTGGGAATTCTGCATCCGAAAAGTTATAACCCTCCTATGTCCCCACAGCGCGGCAATGAGACTTTCTGGACGGCCTTGGAGGCTGAACTCGACCGTTGGACCGATGAAGACAGAACCGCGACTTTATGGTGGCGCGATGACGACGCCATTGCAGAAACACCGGCGCTAAATCGTTTATTACGCTTGGCCGAAGAGACGCCGCTCGCAATCGCCGCAATTCCCGCCCACACAAAGCCGTCACTCCGGAACGGCACGGCCCAGCTGAAGAATATCCGGATCCTGCAACACGGATTTTCCCATACGAACCACGCTCCGGAAGGTCAGAAGAAGTCGGAGTTCGGTCCCCACCGCGTATTGGAAGTGATGGCAGCCGAGGCCGCGCACGGCCGCGAGAAACTGTCTTCCATAGCGGAAGACGCCTTCTGTCCGATTTTCGTACCACCCTGGAACCGCATTGATGCCGATTTCACAGCGCGGCTGCCGGACATTGGATTTCCAGCCGTCTCTGTATTCGGCAAAGCGCAGGGTGCTGCACCTCCAGAACCGATCAACGTGCACATCGACCTCATCGATTGGCGCGGATCACGAAAATTCGTTGGAGAAGACGTTGCGCTCGGTGCATTGATTGACCATTTATCGTTACGTCGCACCGGTGTTTGTCCAGAAACTGAAGTAACGGGACTGATGACGCACCACTTGGACCACGATGAAGACACTTGGCGGTTCGTCGAGCGTTTGTTAGCCGTGACGCAAACGCATCCGGCGTCACGCTGGATTTCCGTCGAGACGCTGTTGGAGGATCGCCCATGAACGGATACCGCTACCCCGTATCCGCCTTACGCGGAGACTATCTCCGCGCCGGCACCGGCATGGTCTTCAGCGGTTTGTTCCTCTATGGCGCCAGTTCGGTGCCCGTCATGTTCGTGATCGTCGGTTCGGTCTTCCTGCTGTTCGCTGGATACGGGGTCAAGACCTGGTCGCGGCACATGACGATGATCCAATTAGAAGAAGGGGGATTGCGGGTCTTTGGGTTACGCCGCCGCACCATAAATTGGGAAGATATAAAGGGCGCAAAATTGCGGTTCTTTACGGTTAAAAGGGATCGCGATGCCGGATGGATGGAGCTGACGCTCGCAACAACCGTCGGCAAGTTTAAGATCGAGTCGGACATTGATGGTTTTAACGAAATTGCCGGTGCTGTTGCGCGGGCTCTCGAGGCCAACGCTGTTGTTTTTGACGCAAACAGTGTGGAGAACTTCAACGCAATTGGCATTGAGACCAATTCTCCTGGCCTGCCGGAAGCAGCCAAAAGGTTCGACAAGTTCAAACCATGGCAAGATGGCCGATCGGGATAATGCTGGAAGAACTGCTAAGATTCACCGTCTCACGAGCGAATTCAATTTGCCGGCACGCCGCCACCGATTGGCGAGCAACTCCCCGCACGACCGCAAGCCGTGAACTTCGACGGCGCGGAAAGACTGCCGGCTTTGTTTGACGTAAGGGATATCAATCGGACACTTTTTGCTTGGTCCCGAACGCGGGCTAGCTCTGGTCGTGCCCGCCTAAACGTCGACAGGCTGCGGCTCGGTAGGCGGCGCCATGCCGAGCGCTGACTTATAGACATCCAGCAGGGCTTCCTGCTCCTGGCGATCGTCCGATTCCATCTTCCTCAGACGCACAATCTGGCGCATGATTTTTGGATCGAACCCTGTCGCCTTAGCCTCTGCGTAAACCTCGCGGATATCAACGGTGATCGTCGCCTTTTCCTCTTCCAGACGCTCGATCCGCTCGATAAACGACCGCAACCGGTCGCCAGAAACGCCGCCGACTTCCGACATGTTTAATTCTCCCCGAAGGCTTGATGAAAAGATAGGCGGCGCAATCTACTCCCGACCTGCGAGCGCCTCAAGTAGAGACACAGCGAACGCGCTCTCTTTTCGGCCCTATTTCCAAACGCCATCAAACGCTCATATTTAGAGTTTCCAAACTGCGATGAGGAAAACACGCATTGGAGACCGTCCGGACTGCCGCCATTTTGCAAGCATTGTCGAACCCAGTGCTTTTGATTGACGGCGAGAAGACAATTGTGACCGCCAACGACGTTAGCAGCTAGAACTCCCCGATTCGCCAATTTTCTCCAGAAGCTCCCGAATTTACAATAATCGATAACACATTTTCTATATAAGAATCAGATGGATAGAAGACTAAATAAATTTCGATTACAACCTTATGGCCCGGAGGCATGGTGCCGCTAAAGTAACTATCTTGATTAGGCATAGGAAGAGCTTGCCGGCCGTGTATAAAGAAACACTTACCAAAGACCTCTCAAAACTTCGCTATCTAGAATCCGCGTCTCAGACCAGCGGACAATTTCTCACCAAAGTCGGATTTTCCCTTCTTTTTCTGGTGATCGTTTATGTCGTCGCCGTCTCATCTGGCGGGAGCGAAACCTATAACGCCTTCATTGTCGCTGCCGGCGTCTGCGGCGCCTACATGGCAATGAACATCGGTGCTAACGACGTCGCAAACAATATGGGGCCAGCGGTAGGTTCCAAGGCGTTGACGCTCCCAGCGGCCCTCGCCATAGCAGCGATATTCGAGGCAGCGGGTGCCCTGATCGCAGGTGGCGATGTAGTAAAGACGATTTCCAAGAACATCATCGCCGTCGACTCCTTTGACAATGAACTCACGTTCATCTGGGCCATGCTATCGGCGCTTATCGCAGCTTCTTTGTGGATTAATATTGCAACAATGGTACGGGCACCCGTATCGACCACACATTCGATTGTCGGCGGCGTTATGGGTGCTGGCATCGGCGCGGCAGGTTTCGCAATCGTCAACTGGGGGACGATGTCGAAGATCGCTGCGAGTTGGGTTATTTCCCCGGTTCTTGGCGGGATTATTGCGGCTATATTCCTCGCATTTATCAGTAATTTCATCGTCTACCGGGAAGACAAAATAGCAGGTGCCAAGCGGTGGGTCCCTGCATTGGTTGGGATAATGGCGGGTGTCTTTGCCGCCTATTTAATGCTGAAGGGGTTGAAGCGGGTCTGGAAGCCGGAACCCTGGATGATAACTTCAGTCGCAATCGCCATCGGCGCCTTTACCTATCTCGTACTTAAACCTTACATAGCGCGTAAGGCCAGTGGAATGGAGAACCGCAACAAGTCAATTCGGACCTTATTCACCGTGCCACTTATATGCTCAACAGCGCTCCTCTCCTTCGCCCATGGATCCAACGATGTGGCCAACGCGGTCGGGCCACTGGCGGCTATTGTGTCCGCCGCAGCTTCGGGTAGCATCGCCACAAAAGTAACCATTCCACTATGGGTTATGTGCATCGGCGCGATCGGGATCTCCCTCGGCCTCGCACTATTTGGGCCACGCCTGATTCGAATGGTTGGCGACCAGATCACGAAGATGAACCCAATGCGGGCATACTGCGTCGCCCTGTCCGCCGCAATTACCGTCCTAATTGCCTCGGCTCTAGGCCTACCCGTGAGTTCGACCCACATCGCCGTTGGAGCGGTCTTCGGCGTCGGTTTTTTCCGAGAGTGGCAAACCTCGCGCCGTACACACATCAATCATGGCCAATACCGAAAGGGTAAGAAGTTCTGGGAAAAAATGGACCCGGAAGAACGTGCATTGCGGCGCAAACTGGTGCGCCGTCAGCACGTCGTCACAATCGCATCCGCATGGGTTATCACGGTGCCTGCCACAGCGATATTAGCCGCCGCATTGTTCTGGGGCTTGCGCTCGGTGTTCTAATTCCAGATGGTCTCGTAAATTTGCCCAAATTTCTGTCAGGCCTATGGATAGTTTCGCTAACTGACCCGGTTCCAAACAAGCAGCTTCGCGCAATATCAGCTGCTACCTTGGCGGGCTAGATATCCGCATCCATTACTTCTTAACCTTGAATGGTGAACTCGCAGGAAATTGCACGCTCCATTAGCATTAGCCCTATAAGCACCACCCAATGTATTAACGAGAAATCAGATGTAATCTGGTGGCGGCTGGAAACCACCGATCTCATCGGCAAGGAGCCTGGCAAAGTCGATTATCCGCAGATCGTGCATCGACGGCCCCACTATCTGCACCCCGGTCGGCAGGCCCGAACGCGTGAGACCCGCCGGTGCAACCGTCGAAGGAAGCAGCACGACCCCGGTCAATCCCGCCCAGAACAGCTGATCGACCGCGCTTTGCAGAGCGCCATTAACTGAAATCGTTCGATCCCAACGTTCCCCTTGCTGGTCATGTGGAAAAGCAGCGGACGCCGCCGTCGGGCAGAGCAGTACATCCCATTTCTGAAAGAAAGTCCGCCATGCCCAGCGCATATGGGTGCGGCGCTCGTTCGACGCCATCCAATCGCGATGGTACTGCACGGAAGCGCGCAGGTTTTGCGCCTCATAACTGGCATCGTCATCCGACAACGCAGCCACCTTCTCCCGATTCTCCAAAAACACCGTTTCCGGCAGTCGCGCCGTCGTAACGCCCCTCAGCAGCTGGATGTATATGTCGTGCGATTCTGCCATATCGATCTCCGGGCGCGCCCGATCGTCGACCGTCGCTCCGGCTTTAGCGCAAGCCTCCGCAACGGCCTGTATGCGATCAGCGTACTCGCTGTCGACCGGGCACACATCGTCCGTAACCATGACCGCGATACGAAAATCAGAGAGGTTCATCTTTTCAGGCTGAATAAGATCCAGCCGATATCCGTCGGCTTCCAGCAGATCTGGTCCAGCCATGGCCTGCAATGCGACCGCAAGATCCTCCGCGCCGCGGGCCAAAGGTCCGACAACGGAGATGTCAGCATGAGACAGCACGCCCGGCATTGCTTGCCCCCGGGGGGGTACAAGCCCCCAGGTCGGTTTGTGCCCATAGACACCGCAGTAGTGGGCTGGGTTTCGGATGGAGGCACCGATATCGCTGCCGGCGTCGATGGCCGTCAAACCCGCTGCAAGCGCCGCCGCTGAGCCGCCCGAAGAACCGCCGGGCACCCGCCCCAAATCCCAAGGATTGTTGGTGGTGCCGTAGATCTCGTTGAAGGTCTCCCAATCGCTAAGAAGCAACGGCACGTTGGTTTTACCGAAGAGAATCACGCCGGACGCCAGCATCCTGTCGACAACGACAGAGTTTGTCTCTGCGACGTTGTCCTTTAGGTGCGGCACACCCCACGTCGTCGGGGTTCCCTCCCAATCGTAGCTCTCCTTAATGGTCATTGGCACGCCGTGCATCGGTCCCCAGCTCTCCCCTTTGGCAAGGGCTTCGTCCGCCGCCCGCGCCCGTGCCAAGGCTTCGTCACGGCGGAAGACCACAATAGCGTTCAGCGCTTTGTTATGGGCGTCACAGCGCTTTAGGAAATGCTCCAGCAACTCGACGCAACCAACCTGCTTGGCGCGAATCATCGCCGCCAATTCACTCGCGGTCTTGAAGTGAAGATCATTGCTCATGAAAAGCTCCTAGCCGATCGGCATCGGATCGCAAAAACGTCGAAGGACGTTCTCCGAAATCCGCGATACATTGTTGTCGTAGTCATTGTGTGCGAGGGCGGCCGCCCAGGCGATTGAACTGGTCGAAAAAGCCGCACCACCCTTTGGCGTCTCGTAGAACACCATATCGCAACGCACCATCGGGCTCGTCTCTCCGGTATTAGCGGAATGGGTGTGGGTCAACTCTTCCTTTACCCAGTGATATGCCGCGGTGAAATTGGTTGCAACCGCAACCGTCAAGGCATGCGGAGGGGTCCCAAGCGCAGGGTCGGCGCGATCGATTTCCCAACCCGCGGCGCCGCCACCGAGCACACCGAAGTCGCCAATCCGTTCGTCAGCGCCAATCCCATCGAAAATGAACGCGGCACGCGGGTCGAAGCTCGCCTCCGTCCGTTCATAGTGGCAGGAAAAATCAAAACCTTGTGCGGTCATCCCGGTGCCGGCCACCGTTTGCGGCGCCCGTCCCATACGGCGCCACATACCACCGAGTTCCCCCGTGAAACTGTGATAGTACTCGCCACCCTCAGCGAGCCAGGAGCGAATACCGTCCTCCGCCCGTCGCATTTCCATCACACCCCGAAGTTCCGGATGGTAGGAGACCCGCCAGTAAAATCCGTTGCCGCCGAAATAGACAAACCGTCCTCCTTCGTTCTTAAAGGTCTCATAAGCTTCCTGCATCCGAAGGGATGGATACTCCGGGTGGGTTCCGGTCATCATGCATTGATAAGGGGCGAGAAGATCGTAACCGTACTTGTCGAGGTCATCTTCGGTAATCACGTCATAAGCGATGCCGCGCGCCTCCAGCCAATCCGAAATGTGCGTATCGGCAGCAAACTGCCACAGCTTTTCCTTTGGTTGCATGTTTAGAATTGGCCGCAGACGCGACGTGTAGCACACGCCGGAGCCGTCGGAATGCTCGTCATAGAGGGAACAGCCGAGTTCCGGATGTTCATGAAGGTAGAGAGCCGAAGGATCGAGTGCCGCCCAGTAGCCGGTGACATTTTCACGTTCGCGCCATTCGACCTCGCTATGCCGGTCCGCATAGGCCCAATAGCTGGCCGTCGGCAACAACAAAGCCAACGGCGCCGTCGCAGTACCGACGGGCGGGCTCACGACAAAGGGGCAGTAGTCCTCGTGGTTATCGCGGGTCTGTTTGGCGCAATATATGCCGCTTGGTAAATCCATCGGAACGTCGAAGACGAAATCCGTCTCCCAGCCACAGTCATACAAGTCATCATCATGAAAATGGATGGCGCTGTACTGCTCGGGACAACGGGTCCAGTTATATTCGCTGCCATCCCAGTTCCAGCCTTTCATGGCACGGGTCGGCAAATTCACTGTTTCTCCATCGCGACCGTTTCCGGAAACATCGACAACGCGGGTGCCGGATATCTCGCGGGCGAAATCCCAGCGCGCCGCCGTCTCTGCGCCGAAATCAGCCGCTATCGCATCCTCCATGAAAGCGGCTTGCTCCGCCGACGACATCGACCGGCTCGCCACCTCCGGCGTATCGATCTTACCGTTGTAGTGACCGGCA
>CAXGSZ010000045.1:0-10058 GCA_964012455.1 uncultured Alphaproteobacteria bacterium | reverse complement strand
AGCATAGATCGCGTAATGCCGCGCACCCGGGATATGGCCCATGGAGTACCGCTCGCCAGGGCGGAAATCCACGACTTTTACGCTCGGATCGTCGAGCCGCGCCGCAAGATCCTCTGGCGTCCAAAGCAAATCGGGGCACTTAAAGCCAATTTTGCTGATTAATGGTCTCCGCCGCGCATGCTCTAGAGATCGTTTGACGCCACGTCAAACGGGATCGACTTCCGGTCCGGCCAACGCAAGGCGAACCTGCGCCACCTCTTCAGGTTGGGTAGCGGCGAATTCTGCAAAGCGTGTTACCAGAAGGTCATCAAACATGACAAAATCCACCACTGCAATCATGGTTCCCGTTTCATCCGCGGCAACGCGCAATCCGTCTACATCCATGCCAGTCAAAGCCAGAAAGCGTGGTAACAAATTTTTATCAGAGGCGATGAATGCCAGCATTTGAAGCGCTAGGACTTCAGCCCTTTCCAGTGTCATTTTCATTCTTTCGCCTGTTAGGCCATCCGCGCTATTGTGCCCGCCTGATGACACATTCATCCAGACATATCCGTCTCAGCGTCCTCGATCAGTCGCCCATCCGCGAAGGCGGCTCAGCGGCCGATGCGCTCGCCGAGAGCGTAGAACTGGCGCAACATGCTGAAGCGCAGGGATTTCACCGGTACTGGTTGGCGGAACACCACGGCACTGACGGACTAGCTGGTCCCGCCCCAGAAATTTTAGTGACCCGTATCGCCTCCGCGACACGGGAAATGCGTGTTGGCTCCGGTGGCGTGATGCTCAGCCATTACAGCCCCTACAAAGTCGCAGAGACCTTTAAGGTTCTGGAGAATATGTTTCCCGGTCGCATCGATCTCGGTATCGGGCGCGCCCCCGGAAGCGACCACCGAACCGCCATCGCACTGGCATACGGCTCTCAGGTCGGTATCGAGTATTTCCCCGCAAAAATCCGCGACATGGCGGGTTTCCTGGTCGACGAACTACCAAGCGAGCATCCCCTTGCAGGTGTCCGCGCGACGCCACGAGTAGACGGCATACCGGAAATCTGGATTCTGGCATCGAGCGAAGGCAGCACAACACTCGCCGCGCAATTTGGCATGGGCCTGTCCTACGCGCATTTCATCAATCCGGCGGATACCGAGATTCTGTTACGCATGTACCGTGAGAACTTCAAACCGTCTGAACATCTAACCGAACCTCACGTCACCATGGGTATTTTCGTGCTGTGCGCGGAGACACAGGAAGAAGCGGAACGGATGGTGTCGAGCCGCGATCTCCATCGTCTGCGGGCGGACCGAGGTATCCATGGCCCAATGCCGAGCCCAAAAACCGCGGCTTCCTATATCTATACGGAAATTGAGAAACGCCGCGTTCAGCAAAATCGTCAGCGATTGATTTTCGGGACGCCGGACAAAGTGAAGACGGAGATTGAGGCGATGGCAGAGCAGTACGATACCGATGAGTTCGTTATTCTATCGAACTGCTATGAGTTTGCGGCGCGGAAGCGTTCCTATGCATTGATCGCGGAAGCGTTTGGTTTGACACCACGCGCATTCGAAGAACCAAGAAGGGAAGCTTCATGACTTGGGATCCCGCGCAATACCTCACCTTTGGCAGTCATCGCATCCGGCCGGCCATTGATCTTCTTTCCGCCATCGCGCTAGAATCGCCGGCCACGATCCTCGACCTTGGCTGCGGCACCGGAAACATGACGGATTTTTTCTCGGCGCGCTGGCTGGACGCCCGAATCGTCGGGCTCGACAATTCGGCAGAAATGCTCGCCAAAGCTCGCAAAGCCCATCCCGATCAAGAGTGGATCGAAGGTGATGTTACCGATTGGAAGCCGGATGAACCATTCGATCTGGTGTACTCGAATGCCATGCTACATTGGGTGCCGGGACACGACCGCGTCTTCCCCGAACTATTATCATGGGTAAAGCCCGGCGGTTGTCTTGCCATACAGATGCCGCGCAATTTCGCTGCGCGTTCCCACACGACAGTTTACGAGACAATCCGCGAAGGCGCCTGGCGCGAACAGCTTGAACCGATGATCCGGGAAGAGCCCACGCGGCCACCGCACTTCTACTACGACCTTTTCACGCCACTGGTCGGATCTCTCGACCTCTGGGAAACCGAGTACCAGCAGATTTTGGAGGGTGAAAATCCAGTGCCTGAATATGTGAAAGGTTCCTGGTTGAAGCCCTTCCTCGACGCGCTTGAGGAACCGGAAAAATCGGCGTTCGAAGCTGCGTACAAAGCCAACGTCTTGGAGCACTATCCTCCGCAAGGCGACGGCAAGACGTTGTTTCCGTTTCGCCGGTTATTTATCTTGGCGCGAGTCTAGGATTAAGAATCCGGTCCCATGAAGCGAATTGCGATCACAAGGGCGATGCTCATCGGCGCGGCGCTGTCAATCTCCGGATGCCAAACGATGAATGACATCAATTCCTGGATTGCAGAGAACCCGGAGCGCGTCAAGGTGGCGGCCGTTGGTGGTCTCGGAGGATTGTTTTTGGCCGGTCACTTCACCACCGCGGTGTTGCCAGCGATAACCGCTGGCGTTGGCGGCGCCCTCATCGGCTGGCAAGTTGCCGACCATCTATACGAGGAAGACAAGGAAGCACACGCCAAGGCCATCCGCTTTGCGGCCGAAGGACCAACGGGCAAGGAATTCGCCTGGATCAATCCCGAGACCGGAAACAAGGGTGTGGTCATTGCGGCCGAGGATATTTGGACGACCGACAACGGCGCGGTCTGCCGTGACGTGCGAGCGACCATCGAGACCAAGGATGAAACGCTTGCTGAAAGAAAAACGATTTGCCGCACGAAAGAGGCCGTCTGGCAACTAGCCGGGTGAGGTCCCAGCGCTCCCCTACTTCAACAGTTGCCTCGCGATAACGTTGCGCATGATCTCCGAGGAACCGCCGCCGATAGGGCCGACTCGGGCATCCGCGTAGAGCCGCGCGATGGGGCCCATCATGTAGCCGGCGCCCCCCATCACCTGCATGCCCATGTCCGCCACCGCTAGGTTGTATTCTGTCGAAAGCGTCTTGGCGATTGCGGTCTCCATGACCGGGTCCTCGCCGGCGTCCAGCATCTCGGCGACGTGAAACGTGTGAAGGCGAGACGTCTCCGTCATCATCTGCATTTCGGCAAACTTATGGCCGATGGCCTGGAATTCGGTGATCTTCCGGCCGAAAGCTTCCCGTTCAGTAGCCCAGTCGCGCGCCAATTCCACGATCTTGAGGCACTGGCCCGCACTCGCCGCCGCCAGTAGCAGGCGCTCTAAGTTGAGGCCCGGCATCAAAAGCTTCCAGCCCTGGCCCACTTCGCCTATAACCTCGCGTCCATCAACCTTGACCTCGTCGAAAAATATCTCGTTCGGCAGGCTGGTGCGACGGCCGAGCGGATCCATCGGACGGATATCGACACCGGAAGCCTTGGTATCGACCAATAGAAGTGACATTCCGTGGCGTCCGGCGTCCGGATCGGTTTTGGCCGCAACGACGATGCGGTCCGCGACATGGGCGTTGGTGATATAGACCTTCTGGCCCGACAGCACCCAATCGTCGCCATCAGGCACCGCTCGCGTCTTAATCTGCGCAAGATCAGAACCGCCTGACGGCTCCGACATGGCAATCGCCATCTTGAGGCGTCCTTGGATGAGTTCAGGCAGCAGCTCGTTCCGCATCCATTTATTGCCATTGCGAGCGAGCTGCATCCCGCCATAGATCACCGTCGTCATATAGGCGGAAGTGATACCCGGATGGACATAGGCCAGCGCCTCAATGAAAACTGCCATATCCTTGTAGCTCGCAGCCGCGCCGCCAAGTTCTTCGGCATAGGGCAGCGCTAACCACCCCTCCTCCGCGAGCACCTCGAAGGCCTCCTCCGGGTAAGCCGACGCTTTTTCCAGCGCCTCAATTTTCTCGGGCGGCAGTTCGCGTTCCATCAGTCTGATGATGGTGTCCCGGATCATGAGTTGATGATCGGTGAAGCCGAAAGACTTATATGGCACGGCGGCCTCCTGCACGGCGAGTTCGGATCAGCAACGGATGTAGAAGAGGCAATCCGCACAGCAAGATGAAGAGAGTGGTCACGCAGGCACCCGCACTTAGGTGACTTCCTAACAATTCGAATATCCATCCACTTCGGGAAAAGAACCATGGCTCTCAACGAGCAATACGTCGAAGTCACCACGAAATACGGTAAATGTCCCTCCTTCGCCGTCTGCCCAGCGGAGGGCAGCACCTATCCCGGGATTATCTTCTACATGGATGCACCGGGCTATCGGACCGAGTTGGAGAATATGGCCCGGCGGATCGCCAAGAACGGATATTTTTGCCTTCTGCCGGATATGTACTACCGCCTCGGTACCTGCCGCTTCGACATCCCGCGGCGAAACGACGGTATGTCCGCCGTGATCTTCGCGGCGATGCACCATCTCGACAATCAAATGGTGGTGGACGATACCGGCGGATGGATCGCTTGGATGGATGGCCAAGACCAGTGTGCGACCGGTCCGATCGGCGTCGTCGGACACTGCATGAGCGGCCAATACGTCACGGCGGCAGCAGCGAATTATCCAACACGAATTGCCGCGGCCGCGTCGATGTACGGCGTTGGCATCGTAACCGATACGGAAGATTCGCCGCATCTTCGTCTCGACGAGATCAAGGGCGAGATGTTGTTCAATTTCGCCGAGGTCGATCACGCCGTCCCCGATGAAGACGTAAAGAACCTGCGTAAGGCGCTCAAGGGCTCGAAATGTAAGGCGACCGTGAAAGTCTATAAAGACACCTTGCACGGCTTCCAGTTTTCCGAACGTGATCCCTATCACCCGGTGGCTTCGGAGCAGGCTTGGGATGCGATCTTTGCTCTCTGGAAAAGGAACCTGAAGAAGCGGAATTAACTGAGCTATCACATCCATTCAGATACTCGCGCCGGATTACCCATCCTAGCGGGAGCTTTATCGTTTAACCAAGACAGTCCGGACATTGATTGCCATTCTTATGCCCGTACCCTAAGGTGCGAGATAACAGGGTGAACAATTATAAAGGCAGAAAGCCCAACGTATGTTCTACGAGACTGAAAAGAACAATCATGGTCTGCCTTACAATCCTTACAAATCTATTGTCGTACCGCGTCCAATTGGCTGGGTCAGTTCGCTAGATCGCGCCGGCAGCGTAAATCTGGCACCCTACAGCCAATTCAATAACCTGGGCTACGACCCGCCCTACGTTATGTTTTCGGCGAGCCACAAGACGAACACAGGCGAGCTGAAGGACAGCGTCGCCAATATCGTCGC
Organism: uncultured Alphaproteobacteria bacterium; assembly: GCA_964012455.1. GTDB lineage: Bacteria > Pseudomonadota > Alphaproteobacteria > UBA8366 > UBA8366 > UBA6544. The sequence continues at coordinate 4,750 of CAXGSZ010000045.1, read as the reverse complement.
GACGGGTGAGTTCGTCTGCAACATGGCGACCCATGATCTGCGGGACGCCGTCGCCCGCAGCTCTGAAATTGTAGATCCCGAAATAGATGAGATGGCGGCGATCGGCCTGACGCCGGAAGCGTCGCGTATGGTGGCACCCCCACGCGTCGCGGAATCCCCGATCCATTTAGAGTGTAAATTTTATACGTCGTTGATACTGCCGGGCTATGCCTCCCTAAACACGACCCATGTCGTTGTAGGGCAGGTCGTCGGTGTCCATATCCACGACGACGCCTTCACGGAAGACGGCAAGATTGACATTGCCCGCTTAAAACCGCTCGCCCGCATGGGGTACCAGGATTACACCAGTGTTGAGGCGGTCTTCGAGATCACGCCCCAGGGGCCAATGGCGGAAGCGATGATCACGGGCATGGGCGGCGAGGCGAAGGGACGGCGCTAGACGTGCTCTTCCCAATAATTTCAGCAAAAATTTTCAGGTTGCGGCTGCGCCGCCTCCAAAATGACGGTTGATGTCTGTCATTCGGGGGCTCGCTGAGCATTCGGACAGTTGAATTCGGGAACGGGTCGCCAGCCCTATCCGCTCATCCGGAAAAATTCGGCAGAACTTTTCCGCCAAACAGATCGAGTGATGACATGATCTGGTCACGGGTATGCAGCCCTTGCGGGATCAACAGGAAGCATTCGTTTATCGGCACCGCATTCGCAGCCGCTTCGATTTCCCGACATAGCGTGTCCGGCGACCCGACGAGGAGTTTGGGCATGCCCTGCCCGAACTGCTCTGGCCATTTGTCCCAGAACCATTTGACGTCGGCAAACTGCGCCTGCGCCTCCGCATCCGTTTCGGCGCAGATCATCAAACCGCCCCACCCCGCTTCATCACCTGGTGCGATGTCATGCCCGTGAGCTGCGGCCTCATCGCGATAGACCGACCAGATCGTCCTGCAAAAATCGAGGTCTTCCGCAAGCACGATCGGACGACCCGCATAGCGCGCCCAAAACTTCGCCGTCGTCATCGAGGCTGTAAAGCCGCCGTAAAGTTGGGGGTGGGGACGCTGATAGGGCCGCGGCGCAATACCAATCTCATCAACACGCATGTCGGCAGCAACGCCCCGGCCATAATCCGCATAGACCGAATGGGGATGCGGATTGACGAAACCTTCGGGCGGAAACGTCCAGAACTTTCCTTCATGAGCAAATGTTTCGTGGGTAAGCGCCTTCACCACGATCTCGACGAATTCCTCGAAATACCCCCTGTTCAGGACGTCTTGCTCGGAGTTCTTGTTCCAGGGCCCAACGGCCTTCAAATCCGGGCGAATACGAAAATTGTCGACCCACCTTGCCTGGTAACCGCGCACGATACCAACGCCAAATCTGCCCCCCAGCATATGATCCATGGTGGCAATCGCTTCGGCCGTACGTAGGGGATTGTGCGCTGTCGAAACGAAGCCGCAGGTGATAACCCGCATCCGCTTGGTATGCTGTCCCAACCACATCGACATCAAGGTCGGATCGTTAGCAATCTCAAATCCTTCGATCTGAAGGTGATGTTCCGGATGCCCGAAGCCGCCATAGCCTGCTTCGTCGGCATAAGCGGCGTATTCGGCGATTTCGGAGAGCATACGCTGATACAGCTCACTCTTTTGCCCCGCCATGCCCGCCTCAAGCTCCGCCCGGCGGCCGATCGTGCAATACATGAAGAGGTTAAAGTCCATCATGACCTCTCGGGGGAAACTGTCGGATACGGATTTTAATGTAGACGCGGACGATTATTGTTAAAGCATTCATCGGTCCGGCACCCAAATCGCTGGTCACTGAATCCGCACCAGATCGCAAGCCCGGTACGGACAGTTTCACAAAATCCGCATGGGAATTCTTTAATGGACTACTGTCATCATACAGAATAGGCCATTTATCGTATCTCCTACTTCCGAGGGTGGCATCGCAAGACGCACGACCCGATATCGCGTGCCCGTTCTGGTCAAGTAATTGGATCTATCTGCGCTACACTCCATCGCGTAGACAATGGATATTCAAAATATCGAGCTTTCAAATACAATTGAACACGCGATCCGCCAAATTACGGTTATGGCCGCGAAACGAAATATAGAACTATTCTTTCATCCGCCCGACGCCACCTTTCCACAAGGCGGTGCAGACCCTTATCGTCTCCGGCAGGTCCTGCTCAATCTACTTTCGAACGGCATCAAAAATAATTGTGAAGGAGGAACCATTACGATCACCTGTCAATTGTCTGGTGACAGTTCGGTTCGTCTTTCAAAAGTAGATATGGGAATCGTAATTTCTGAAGCGGAATGGGACAAAGTATTTGAGTCATGCGAAAGGTTGCTTACCGTAGACCACGATATCGCAGGTTCGGGAATAGGCCCCGCGCTTTCTCAAAACCTGATTGAGGAAGTGGGCGGTGCGAGCGGATTTACAAGCATAGAGGATTAAGGCAGCACATTCTGGCTAGAGCTGCCCATCGCAGGTGATGGTGAGACCCATAGTAATCTCCGCGGAGAGCCTCCGCCGATCACGAACTTCCTTCCCTCTTCAGATAACCGGAAAATGCACCTATTAGGACGCAATAGAGTGCATTCTCCTTGCGCATATCCAAATAGATTCGGATGCGAGCGTCAGACGACACCTTTATCGTGGAAGACTGCGATCTCCATATCGCTGAAGTCAAACTCGGCGAGAATTTCATCGGTATGCTCCCCGACGCGGGGCGGGGAGCGGTCGGTACCGGGCGAATCCTCGGATGCGATGAACGACGTGCCTGGTAAACTGATGGTACCATCAATGCCAGTGGGCGCAGGAAAATCAATCAAGAAGTTTCGCTGCTGCACCTGCTCGCTGTAAACTGCGTCGCAGAGCGAATTGACCGGCGCCACTGGAACACCTTCTCGCTCCATGATCGACATCCACTCCGCCGTCGTCTTCTGCGAAAGTTCTTCGGTTAGTATACTTTGGACCTCATCGAAATCTTCGGTCCGGCCGACAGCAGAGTTCCAACGGTGCTCCTCTTTCCATTCAGGATGTCCGAGCGCATCGCAAAGACGTAGAGCCATCTTGTCAGTAAACACGGAGACATTGAGGAATCCGTCCTTCGTCGGAAATACACTTGAGGTCCCTTGGAACGTGGGCGAATTGTTGCCAAGCAGTTCCGGCTCGTCACCAGCGACTGTGTAGCGGCTAACCGAATAATTCATCAGGGAGAGGATCGAATCCGTCATCGAGAGGTCGATATACTGCCCCTCGCCCGTCGCTTTCTGGCGGTAAAGCGCACTTGCTAGTGCGAATGCGGCATTGAAACCCGTCGTCATATCCGCGACTGGAAATCCTACACGAAGCGGTCCTGTCTCCGGCGTTCCCGTCGCTGACATCATGCCGGAGATAGCTTGAATTGCACCGTCGTATGCACCCGCCCCCCGCATCGGTCCTTGCTGCCCAAACCCGGATATCGAGCAGTAGACGATTTTGGGCTCGATTTCCCTTGCCCATTTGTAGCCGAAACCAAGGCGCTCCAGAACGCCCGGCTTGAAATTCTCCGCAATCGCGTTGGCGCCACAAACCATCCTGCGCACAATCTCCTCCGCCTCAGGTGCCTTCAAGTTGATGGCGATGGAACGTTTGCCATAGTTCACACCCATGAATCCGGGCCCGCAGCTTGTCTCCGCCCAAATGTCGCGCGCGGACAACATTCGCATCTGATCGCCGATTTCCGGTTGTTCTATCTTGATGACGTCGGCACCGAGCAGCGCCAGTTGCGCCGTCGCCATCGGCCCACAAAGCACCTGCGTAAAGTCAACGATGCGTACCCCTTCGAATGCTTTTGCCACGTCGCGTTCCTATTCGCTGTACAAGTCCATTTTACCGCTGTGATGCGCCATTGCGGCTTCGAGTGGATCAAGCCTCTCGTCGTTCAAATCCACTCCGGCACGAACCGCGTCACCAAAATCCAGATAGGCACGGGAGCTGGGCCGATAAGGCGCCCAATCAAATGCATCTCCAACGTTCGGATCGCCGTGCGAAGCGAATTTGATCCACGCATTCATCATGACGTCACTGAGCCGGCGGTCCATCGAATCCTCCGCCCCATCGACCGCGAAGGCTCCGCAGCGCACACCACCGCCAAAGATATAAGGTATTTCCGCACCGTGATGGGCGCCCATCCGCCGGCCACCGCGCCAGGGCGGAATGCGCGAAAACTGCGCGAAATAGACGTCATGCCCAGCGGCGGAATGCCAATCGGCATGGCGACGGGCGGGTAGCCCGTACCACATATCCGTCCGCAGCGCGATCCAGGCATCTTTCGCATCCTCGTCTCGGGGAACCGGATAGGTTTCCAAAACTTCTTCGGCGGCGTCACTGAATTCGGCCGCGACGATGCTGCGAAAACGCGCAGCTGTATCAATTGGTTGCTTGAGGCCAACCTCGAAGAGTCCGGCCTCGTGCAGGTTGTTGATAATGAGTAGAGGCTTGCCCTGAGACCTCCCTGCCTTGTAAAGCTCTTCCGCCGGAGCCGGAACGACCCAGCCGTCCACAAAAGGATTACTGTCGAATTCTGGCGCGGCGTCGATCACATGTTGCCACGGCGCATCACGCAGAATCGCCATTGGGTCGCCGGGCGTGCCATTGCCCAATGCGGCGGCGAAACGCTCGCCGCGTAACTCCCGCTGGTGCAAAGTCTCACCCGTGCCCCGCAACGCACCGCTTTGACAAATGCCGCGTTCGAACAATCCCTCGC
>CAXGSZ010000044.1:0-10149 GCA_964012455.1 uncultured Alphaproteobacteria bacterium | reverse complement strand
AGCTCTTCCCGGTTCTTGCACCCGAGAACGACAGTGTCGACGTCGTCCATCGTCAACGCATAGCGATGCGCGAGCGCTGCGGCGCTCGTGCCCAATTCCGCAGCAAGGGCACGAAAGCCTTCGGATTTGACGAAATCAACCACCACGCCGTGCCCATCCGGCAGGTCCCGGTCGAGCTTGTCACAAAGCGCACCCCCTTGAACGGGCCGAATCCCCAGTACCCCGGACCCGGTGGCTTTGGTAGCGGCAATGAGTTCGCGCGCCCGGCTTGGCCCTGGGAAGTACTGCAATTCGCCCGGCGAATCGAGGAGATTTGTAATGCATTGGACGGCGGCCGGACGCGTCGTTTCGTCGAGGGCCCGCAGGATGCAGTCAGGAATGCCGATGCCGGTGATACCCCAAGCACCGATGCGGCCGTCTGCCTTCAGTTTCTCACAGACCGGGACGAACTGATCGATGTAAGTAGTCCAGCGGGTCGCGGGTCGGTCAACATAGGCGCTGGCGTCGTAGTCATCGAAAATAATGTTGGAATGCAGGAAGAACAGATCGACGCGTTCGAGGCGCATCCGCTCAAGACTCTCCTCGAGACTTCCAATGAGATTCCCCTCGACCTCGCCGGTAGGCGGCGTGCCTAGGCGGTGTTTTGTGGTAACGTGGACACCGTCCGGAAGCTTGCCCTCAAACGCTTCACCGATCACCAATTCAGCCTCGCCATCGCCATATCGCGGTGCCATATCGAGCAAGCTGATCCCGGCATCGACCGCAGCCCGGACCGTGCCTACGCATTCCTCTCGCGTCGTCTCTCCCCAGAGTTGTCCCACCCCGCCACCGCCCAAGGTGAGCGCGCTGACCGGCCACAGATCGCCAAGCTGACGCGTTTTCATTCCGCTCTCCCGATATATAATTATCGCTGTCCCATGGGCGCGAACTCACACAGGACATAGTATGAGGCTCACCGAAATCGAACGGCACATGCTCTCCGGCGCGATGGGCGAGCCACGCCGTATTGCGGTCGAACATCAGCTTAAGGTAGGGCGCTTCTTTGATGCCGCGGATACGGTCGAGATCGGCCATGTTCACATCATGGCGGACACGGAGGCCCTCGGAGAGGCAGGGGTGCGGTTCCTTGAGGAGATCGCGGCCTACCCCGAAGATGACCGGAAGGTGCAGGTCCCGACGGTTACCGATCCGCGCGGCGCCGACTTCGATTCATACAAGCGCATTCGTCACGACGAACGTTTCGTCACCTTGGAGCAGCGGGCGGACACTGCGTTCCGTGCGCTCGACGTCATGATGACCGATACCTGTATTAACTATCAGGTCTTCATGCCGCCGGTCTTCGGCGAGCACGTCGCCTTCGGTGATACGGGATCGAGCATCTACACCAACAGCGTACTCGGTGCGCGCACCAATTTCGAGGGAGGACCCTCCGCCCTTGCCGCCGCGTTGACGGGACGCACCCCACGATACGGATTGCACCTCAACGAACGACGCCGCGGTACGACCCTGTTCGATATTTCAACGGAGCCGCAATCCTATAGCGACTGGGGCGCGCTTGGCGGTCTTGTCGGCCGTGAAATGCAATCCTACTGGGAAGTTCCTGTCATTGACGGCATCGAAGTGAAGCCAACGTCGGACGAGCTCAAGCATTTCGGTGCGGCGCTCGCGTCCTTCGGGTCGACACCGCTGTTCCATATGGTGGGTGTCACTCCCGAAGCCCGGACGCTCGACGATGTCTTTGACCGCAACCCGCCAGCCGCGACGACACTCGACGCAAACGCCGTCGCCGAATTTTACGAGAGCTATCTGCCGGAAGACGACGAGTTGCACGTGGTCGTCTTTGCAGCGCCTCAGCTCTCACTTGACGAAATGCGGCGGCTCAGCCATCTCCTCGACGGCCGCAAAGTCGGGTCTAAGGTCGCCCTGATCGCCTGCACCGCACCCGCGGAAAAAGGGAACGGCCGACCGGCTCGGCATTACCGGGCGAATCGAGGCGGCGGGCGGCATTGTGCTCGAAGGCGTTTGCTTCTACAACATGCACGCTCGGGAGATCGGTGACGCCAACGGCTGGCGGCGGCTGATGAGCAACTCGGCGAAAATCGTCAACATTCTCGGTGGCTATGGTTACGAGCCGGTCCTGGCGTCTATGGAGCGCTGCGTCGAATCTGCCTGCAGCGGGAGGATCCTGCGATGAGCGAACGCGTGATCAAGGGCCATGTCGGTATTGGCGACACTGTCACAGGAGAGGCGCTTGTGGCGGCGGACAACTTCAGCGCCCGCTACGATCTCGACCGTAAAAACGGCACCTTCTCACGACCGAGTCACACGCTCTTCGGTCAAAGCTATGACGGTAAAATTTTGGTCCTCAACATCGCCAAGGGCGGTGTCGCGACGGCCTGGATGTTACAGGCCATGCGCCAGAGCGGCGTTTGCCCGTTGGCCTTGCTGCTGAATTACGCCAATCCAATCATGGCGCAGGGAGCGGCCCACGCGGATTTTCCGCTGATCGACCGCTTCGAGGAAGACATCACCGCCGTGATCAAATCCGGAGAACGGGTCCGCGTTAACCCGAGTTTAGGTAGGGTGACGATTTTTCCGTTTCGCAGTCCCTCGTGATTCAAGGGATTAATCGGAAACGTGTGATTCTTCCCCTTGGTAAATCTTGAAAAAAGAACTGTTTGAGTTAAAATGTTCCCATACGTTTCGCAGATAGTTAGAGATAACTTAAGAACCCAAGTGGGTTCGCTAGGATACCCCTGACATTGTGGACGTTGAACTGCCGGACCCGCGAAGCGACCGGTGACGAAGATTTACACTGTTAGAGGTAATAAAAATGTCTGTTGGCACAGTTAAATGGTTCAATCCGACAAAGGGCTACGGTTTCATCGAGCCTGAAGATGGCGGCAAGGATGCGTTCGTGCATATTTCCGCGGTCGAGCGCGCCGGCCTCAACGGCCTGCACGAAGGCCAGAAGGTCTCCTTCGACCTGGAGCCGGGCCGCAATGGCAAGTCCGCGGCGGAAAACCTGAAGCTGGTCGAGTAGAAACGTTTACCGGTTTCAAAAGACGCCCCGTCCGGCATTTCTGGACGGGGCGTTTTCATTTGCTCTTGCGGTTTGTCTAGACGACGCCGGCTTCGCGCAAGCTGGACACCTCATCGACGCCGTACCCGAGCTCGGATAAAATGTCATCCGTATGTGCGCCGCATTCCGCGATGCCCGTCACGAGCCGGTTCGTCGATCGGCTCATATGGATCGCCTGGCCAATCAACGTGACCTCGCCAAGCGAATCCGATGGCACCGATTGGGCGATGCCCACATGCTGCACCTGCGGGTCGGCGAAAGTCTCCGCCAAGGTGTAGATCGGCCCACAGGGAACGCCGGTCCCGTTCATGATCGCGATCCACTCCGCAGATTCTTTTTTGGAAGTTGCGGAATCGATCTCCGCGTTGAGCGCCGTTCGGTTTATCGCCCGGTCCTCCGCAGTCGCGTAATCCGGATGCTCGATCAGATCTTTCCGGCCAATTGCGCCGCAGAACTTCCGCCACATGCCGGGGGTCGGCGCGATGGTGAAATACCCATCGGACGACTTGAACACACCCATCGGCGAGTTGGTGGGATGGTTATTGCCTTCCTGCCCCGGCAGTTCCTGTTTCATGGTCCAGCGGGCTGCCTGGAAATCGAGCAGGAAGATCATCGCCTCGATTAACGAGGTATGAACCCACTGACCCTCACCCGATTCCTCGCGCTCCAACAACGCCATACAGATGCCATTGGCGAGCAGCAGACCGGCGGTCACGTCGGAGATCGCCGCGCCGGAGCGCATCGGCCCCCGTCCCGGCTCCCCGGTCACCCACATATGACCGCCCATGCCCTGGATGATCGGATCGACACCCGGTCGGTCGCGATAGGGCCCGCTCTGACCGAAGCCGGAGATGCTGCCATAGACGATCCGCGGATTGATCGCCTTGATGGTCTCGTAGTCGATGCCAAGCCGAATTTTCACGTCCGGCCGGTAATTCTCGACGATGACATCGGCCTCCACCGCCAGTTTCTTGAAGATGGCGACACCATCCAGGCTCTTCAGATTGAGGCTGAGCGACCGCTTGTTGCGGTGTAGGTTTTGGAAATCAGCGCTGTGCCGGGCTGCGAAATCCGAGGGCCCGCCGGTGTCCGGCATCTCAATCTTGATGACCGAAGCGCCCCAATCCGCAAGCTGCTTGACCGCCGTCGGCCCGGCGCGTGCCCGCGTCAGGTCGAGGACCTTATATTTCGACAGAACGGTCGAGGCCGATTCGATACTCATGGCCGATTTCTCTTCTTACTCTCCAGCATTCGCGTCAGCCCAAGATGTGCCGGGCCAGCTCCTCACTATGGGTCAGCATCGGATAGTGCCCCGCGTCCATTTCGATCCATTGGGCGCCGAGCGCCTCGACAGTGCGGCGCTGGTGCGGCTCCGGCGGATTTTCGCTGTGCACGCAATAGACGACGGCACTGTTCGGCCAGTCGGCATCCCAGAAATCCTTTAGCTCGTCCGCCGACACGTCCGACAGTCCGTGCGGATGCGGGGTCGCCCGTTCCAACGCCCAATCCTTCTGCGCCCCCTCAAGCTCGGCGAACAGCCGCGTCGCCAGATCATTGCGAGTCGGGCCGCGGGTGAATTCGGTGACGTTGTAGGGATCGGCATCGCTGCGCTGCACAATATCCTTGGTGCTTTCTCCCGGCTGCGGGACAAGCGCGTCGACAAAAACGACGCGCAAAATCTGGTCCGGCGCAAGCGACGCGGTCTTCGCTGCGACCATGCCGCCCGAGCTGGTCCCGGCGAGCACGACGTCCGATAGGTCTTCGTAGCGCATTAGCTCGGCAAGCTCTTCCGCTGCTCCGGTCACCGTGATCCCGGCGCGGAGCGCATGCACCCGCTCGGCGCATCCCTCCATCGTCGGCGCGTAGACGAGATGTCCCGCTGCACGCAGGGCCGCCGCCGTCGGTTGCCAAATCCAGCCGCCCTGAAACGAGCCGTGTACCAATAAGATTGTCGCCATGCACCAAGCCTCCCAGAAGGTTTCCTATAGGGAACTAGGTCAAACTCAGAATTTCGAAAACTGGCGGAGGCTAGCGCTCGATGCGGACTTCGATGGCGGCGCTGGCGATCACTGCGACGTCGCCGATGGCTTCGTCCTCAACGTCAAGTCCACCCTTCACCGCCTTCACCGAGACCTGGCCGATTGGCAGGGTCGCTTTAACCCGATCGGTGTCGACATACTCCGGCTTCTGCACGCCGATGGTTACGTCGACCCGCAAAGTATCCTTGTCGATGCCAAGGGTGCGGACGAAGGAGAGCGAGGCATGATGCAGCGCGTCCTCGACGGCACGGATCGCCGCCTTGGTGTAATCGCCGCCATGGAGGTCATTGCCGGTCCCCATCTCCAGGATTGTGCGATGCAGGGTCAAGGGACCGTCTCCTCGGGCAGGTCTAGATAGACCACCGCCGCCGCGTGCGCGATTAAGGTGTTGTCGGTGCCGGCGTCGTTCGGAATTTTTAAGCCCCCGTCGACGACCTCGCAGGTGCCTGTGCCGTGCGGCAGCACCGCCAGGACTTCGTCCGTGTTTACCTTCTCCGGCTCTGGCACGCCAATGGTGACCGCGATCCGCATCGCGTCCGTGTCCTGCCCGACCGCATTGGCGATGCTGAGTGAGTTGTGCCAGAGCGCGTCCCGCAAGGCACGCACCGCCGCCTTGGTCGGCTCCGTCCCCCGAATATCGGTCCCCATCCCGATCTCCATCACCATCCGCTTCCACGCCATGACCGCTCTCCCTAAACTGTCAGACTCAAGGATGTCGGGCGGCGGAGGTGTGGGGCAAGAGGAGGAGAGCGTTCAACGTTGGACCGGTGTCGACTTGCGTCTACCATTGCTGGCGATGCAGAAACCGTCTGGAGACCGCTCGTGTATCCTCGCACACTCACCATCGATGATATCGAGGCGCTGGCGCTGGGGGCGTGGATTCTCGGCACTGGTGGGGGCGGGTCGCCATATCACCGGCTGCTCAATATGCGGGAGCTTTACCGCGCCGGGAATAAGGTCACGCTGATCGACCCGATGAGCCTTGCCAACGATGCGCTGGTGGCCGTGTTGTCCAACATGGGAGCACCGTTGGTCGGGCAAGAGCGGCTCTCCGATCCAGCCTTCGCGACCAAGCCGGTGCGCACCATGGAGCGCTATCTCGGCCGCACCTTCGATGCGGTCATGTCGCTCGAAATTGGCGGCGGAAACGGGTTGCATCCACTGATGGTCGCCGCCGTCACCGGCTACCCCGTAGTCGATGCGGACACCATGGGGCGGGCCTATCCAGAAGCACAGATGACGAGCGTTGCCGTCGCCAATTTGCAGTGCTACCCGCTGGCACTTGCCGATATCCGCGACAACGAGGTAATCATCCCGCGGGCAGAAAGCTGGCGATGGATGGAGCGGATCAGCCGCAAGGCCTGCGCCGAGGTTGGCTCCATCGCCTCGACCTGCAAGGCGCCGCGCAGCGGCCGCGAAGTCAAGGACCATGCGATCCTCTATACCACGACGCAGGCGATCGACCTTGGCCGCGCGGTGATGGCGGCGCGCGACGCCCACACCGATCCCGTCGCGGCGATTATCGAGAGCGCTTCCGGCATCCGCCTCTTCGAAGGCAAGGTGGTCGATATCGACCGGCGGGCGACCGAAGGCTTCCTGCGTGGGCAGGCGGAGATCGACGGCCTCGACGGGGATGCGGGCAGCCGCTTCACCGTCCACTTCCAGAACGAGTTTTCCGTCGGCTATCGCGACGGCGCGCCCGTCGTCATGACGCCAGACCTTATCTGTGTGGTCGACAGCGTCAGCGGTGATGGTATCGGCACTGATGTGATCCGATACGGCCAACGGGTCAGCGTACTGGCGCTGCCGAGCCCAGCTATCTTTCTCACGCCGTCCGGCCTCAAAAATGTCGGACCGCGCGCCTTCGGTTTCGATCTCGAGTTCCGTTCCGTCTTCGAAGACGGCGCACCGTGATTCGCATCGGCATTGATGTCGGCGGCACCAATACCGATGCTGTACTTATCGACAGGCAGCAGGTGGCGGGAGCGGTCAAGACGCCGACGACGGCGGACGTGACCGGCGGCGTACGTACGGCGCTGCGGAGCCTGTTGGACGAAACGGGACGGGGAGACGAGGTCGCCGCCGTGATGATTGGCACAACGCATTTCGTCAATGCCGTGGTCCAACGCCGCGGCCTCAATCGCGCAGCGGCCCTTCGCATCTGTCTGCCGTCGAGCGCCAGTTTGCGGCCAATGGTGGACTGGCCGGAAGACCTCGCGGCTGTCGTGAATGACGGTGCCTATCTTGTCGCCGGAGGGCACGAATATGACGGCCGTCTGCTGGCCCCACTCGATGAAACCGCAATCGCCGCGGCGGCGCGGGAAATGCGCGCGGCCGATGTCACCGCCGCAGCAGTCACGGCGGTCTTCTCGCCATTAACGGATGAACTGGAGGCACGGGCGGCAGAGATCATGCGCCAGGAACATCCGGATCTCCGCATCACCTTGTCGAGCGCGCTCGGCCGGATTGGGCTTCTGGAGCGCGAGAACGTCGCCCTACTCAATGCCGCGCTCGCCGACCTGGCGGCAGCGACCGTCTACGCCTTCGAAGAAGCGATTGCAGACAGCGGGATCACGGCGCCGCTCTTCGTGACCCAGAACGACGGAACGGTTGCGAGCATCGCGGTAGCCCGACAAGCACCTGTCTTCGGCTTCGCCTCCGGCCCCACCAACAGCATGCGGGGGGCGGCATTCCTCTCCGGTCTCGACGATGCCATGGTGCTCGATATCGGCGGGACGACCAGCGATATCGGCTGTCTTGTCACCGGCTTTCCACGGGAAGCCAATAATGTGGTGGAGACCGGCGGCGTGCGAACCAATTTTCGCATGCCGGACCTGCTGTCGATCGGCATCGGCGGCGGCACGATCGTGGACTCGGATACCCTCGCCGTCGGCCCGCAAAGCGTTGGCCACCGGCTGACCGAAGCTGCCCTCGTCTTCGGCGGCGACACATTGACGCTGACGGACATCGCGGTGGCCGCAGGACTGGCCGAGATCGGCGAAAGTGCGGCCGTGGCGAGCCTCTCCCAGCAAATGGTGAAAACGGTGACCGCCGTAGTGTCGCATCGCCTCGAGGAAGCGGTCGACCGGATGAAAACCCATGCCGCGCCAAAGCCGCTCTTGGTGGTCGGAGGCGGCGCGATGTTGGCGCCACAAGCGATGGGGGGTATTTCCGAAGTCCTCAGAGTGCCGCACCACGGAGTGGCCAACGCAGTTGGCGCCGCGACCGGGCAGGTCAGCGGAGAGGTGGATCGCGTTTTCCGGGACATGACACGGGATACGCTTCTGGCCGAAGCGGAAGCCATGGCGCGCGACAACGCCGTCGCCGCCGGCGCCGATCCGACCACTTTGAAAACCATCGAACGGGAGGACCTTCCCCTAGCCTACCTGCCGGGCAACGCGGTCCGCGCACGTGTGCGCGTCGTCGGTGATATCGGAGCCTTGGCCCGCGCAAAAAATGCGAAGTAGGCCGAGACCAAGTGCGCTTTTGCAAGCGCACACTGGGGATGAGACTCGCTAAAGTATTGGACTGGCAAGTTTTCTATAACTGGACCTTTTCAATTCACGCCTATCGATATGAAAATTCGTCATGAAGGTATAGACGTCGCGCGGTGGGCACCCATTCGAAAAGCAGGAACCAAATTGTCACAAAATCTAAGCCCACAAACGGACGGTCCCGACGGATCGCCAACGGAATTTGCCGACCTCGCACACGCGGTACGGGTAGCAGGTTTCGCCTTCCATGCCGGCAGCGCGATGTCGGCGATCATGCGCGGGCGCACCGCGACATTCGACTGGGCGTCATTCGCATCAAGTTGGAACGACCTGGGGCTCGACCTGTATATGGCGGACGGCGGACGGTACCGCCGCCGGCGCTTCGCCGCCTTCCGGATCACCCAGGACGCCATCGAACGCAAACCGCATCAACCGCATTATCAAAGTCGCGACTACAACCCACTCAATGGCGATATTGAACGCTGGTTCGAGCCAATCCGGCCCGAGATCGCGGAGCACCCTGCATTACGGGACCTGATGGATATTTGCCGCTCGGTATTCAATTCCTCCGATGATTCAGCACGGGCTACACCCTGGCACGCGGAAGCCCATCAATTCCGCATCGAGGCCCGGGCCGACACCGCCGGCCTGCCCACACCCGAAGGCATGCACCGCGATGGTGTCGATTGGGTCTGTGTCGTCCTTGTGGACTGCGAGAACGTGGAGAGCGGCACGACGGAAATCCACGACAGACGGCGCGATGTCACCAATCGATTCACATTGATGGAAGCCCTTGACGCAGTTTTTCTAGACGATATCCGGGTGCGGCACGGCGTGACGCCTATCCTGCCGCAAGACCCTGCACGGCCAGGCCATCGCGATGTTCTAGTTCTAACTTTCCGGCGAGAGAGCCGCTAGCGTGGCTGAATAAATTACAGAAACGATGCTCCGTGACAGTGGATCACTTGGCTACCGCCCCTTTGCGCCAGACGCGAACGAACGACACGTCAGACGCCAGGGGCCCGAGAGGCAGTTTTCAGCTGCAGTATTGGCAAAGAGATATGGAATACCGTTCCGACGCCTTCTTCCGTGTCAGAAGTAATTTCGGCGTCATGATGTTCCATAACCGAAAGGCAAATATTCTGAATCAGCCCAATGGTAGTGAATTCGAATCTTATTTATTAGGCTCAATTTCAGCCGCAAGACACAACTGCCTCTCATCGGCGGAAAAGGAAAATCAAAATGATCGGCCCACTTCTTGAGCCGAAAACGCTTCCTTCGCAACAAGGGCTCTACCCAGATTAGCGTTTGCTTCTACGGGATGAGCAAACCTCCGCTCCGAATCCGGTTTGAAGCGGCAAACCCTCTAACCCGGGTTCAAATAGCGGCATCGGGTTTTGTTGTTTCTTAGCTGTCGGAAATGGTGGTAGTTTCTGGAATGGCCTGCACACTTTGTATATGGTTGTTCCTGATTAAACTTTCGCATAGTGCGAAGTTTGACTGATTTTTCGGACCACATGGGCTCGATCTTTCG
>CAXGSZ010000043.1:0-10211 GCA_964012455.1 uncultured Alphaproteobacteria bacterium | reverse complement strand
GACGACGCTCGAGAAGTTCGGCGGCATAGATCGCCAAAAGCTGATCGCCCCAGACGATCCGGCCAGTGCCATCCACTGCGCCGAGGCGATCGCCGTCTCCGTCAAAGGCAAGACCAATATCGTATCCGAGGCCACGGACATTTTCGATCAGATCGGAGAGATTCTCCGGCATGGTCGGATCTGGATGATGGGCTGGAAACGTGCCATCCACTTCTTCATGCATAACAACGTGATGGCCCGGAAGGCGTTGAACGAGTTCCAGAAGAGTCGGACCGGCCGAAGCGTTACCCGCGTCCCAGACGACCTTGAGTTCGCGGTCACTTCGGTAGTCCTGTGCGAGGCGGCCAACATAAGCATCCATGACATTAAGCGGTAGGCGATGGCCTTCGCCCTCGCGCCAGTCACCCGCGGCGGCCCGGCGCCCAAGCAATTGTATATCGTCCGCCCAGAACGGCGCATTCCTGCACACCAGCTTGAAACCGTTGTAATCCGGCGGATTATGGGACCCCGTCACCATGATCGCCCCCGGCGCGTCAAGCATTTTCGATGCAAAATAAAGCATCGGTGTCGCAACCAGGCCGACATCGACAACATTGATACCGGCGGCATTCAGACCACGAGATAAGGCGTCGGCCATATTCGGAGAGCTGAGACGCCCATCGCGTCCAACGCACACGAAGCGGCCCCCGGCCTCGGATACGAGTGTGCCGAAAGTGCAGCCTATAGCATAAGCATCGTCAATGCTCAGATTTCCGCCAACCGTCCCCCGGATATCGTACTTCCGTAGCAGCGAGGGATCGAGTGTACGCCCGCCCATGCCGTTTATTCGACCATCGCAGCCGGACGCCCCACGCAACTGTATGCGAAACCGGCTGCCCGGACATGATCGGGATCGTAGATATTGCGAAGATCAACGAGGACTAGTGACTTCATGGTCTTTTTCATGCGTTCAAAGTCGAGCGAACGGAATTCATTCCATTCGGTCACAATCACGGCGGCATCGGAACCGTTGATCGCTTCATAGACGTCACCGCACCAGACGACATCCTGCATAACCTTTTTCGCCTCTTCCATTCCTTCGGGATCGAATGCGCGCACGACCGCTCCCGCGGCCTGCAAGGCAGGCACGATATCGAGGCTTGGACTTTCCCTCATGTCATCCGTGTTCGGCTTGAACGTAAGCCCCAGCACAGCAATCGACTTGCCCGCAACGGAACCGTCGCAGGCGGTAAGGACCCGGCTTGCCATTTCCCTCTTGCGCTGATCGTTAATCTCGACCACCGCTTCGACAATGCGGATCGGCGTCTCGTAGTCTTGCGCTGTCTTAACCAGCGCCAACGTATCTTTCGGAAAGCAGGATCCGCCATATCCCGGCCCTGGATGCAGAAACTTTCTTCCGATCCTGCCATCCAACCCCATACCGCGCGACACGTCGTACACATCCGCACCAACGCGTTCGCACAAGTTTGCAACTTCATTAATGAAACTGATTTTCGTCGCTAGAAACGCGTTTGTCGCATACTTGATCAACTCAGCCGTCTCACGATTGGTAAAGAGAATCGGCGTCTCGATCAGTGATAAGGGGCGATATAGCGTACGCATCAGCTCTTGTGCGCGTTCATTATCGGTGCCGATGACTACTCGGTCGGGCCGCATGAAGTCTTCGATTGCGGATCCTTCGCGCAGGAACTCCGGATTGGAGACAACGTCGAAATCAGCGTCGGGCCGGGTCTCCCGCACGATCCGTTCAACCTCGTTGCCCGTTCCTACAGGCACGGTCGACTTGGTTACAATGACCGTATAACCATCCAGCGCCTCCGCGATCTGGGCCGCCGCGGCATGCACGTAGCTAAGGTCTGCGTGACCGTCGCCGCGCCGGCTCGGGGTGCCAACCGCAATGAACACAGCATCCGATGACGCTACAGCCTCATTCAGGTGGGTGGTGAACGAAAGCCTGCTTTTCTCAACATTATTGGCAACGAGCGTTTCAAGCCCAGGTTCGAAAATTGGAACTTGACCACTTTCCAACCCGGCGATTTTGTCAGCATCCAGGTCGACACAAACAACGTCGATGCCAAACTCGGAAAAACATGCTCCGGAAACGAGCCCTACATAACCAGTGCCGATCATCGCAATTCGCATGTCGAAAGCCGTCCTCCCGGTCAATCCTTCGCGTAGCGCCGCAAGACACTCGCAACATCATCCTGCATTTCCTCCCTGGCGAGCGCAAAAGCAATGTTAGCCTCGAAAAACCCGATCTTGTCACCACAATCGAAGCGTTGTCCTTCGAACCTCAGGCCGTGGAAGGGCGCATTACCGATCATTCGTGCCATTGCGTCGGTCAATTGAATTTCTCCGCCCGCTCCTTTCTCGAAACGGGAGAGGTGCTCGAATACCTCGGGCATCAAGACATATCGTCCAATAATCGCAAGCTGAGACGGCGCCGCGCCCGGAGATGGTTTTTCGACCAGCCCCTTAGCCGAAGCCAAACGGCCATCGTCTGATTCTATATCAAGAATGCCATAGCGATCCGTGCGCTCCGCCGGAACCTCCATGACCCCTACAACATTACCGCCGGTTTCCGCGTGAATGTCGACCAGCTGCGCAAGGCAAGATTTCTCTGACATCACCAAATCATCGGCCAGAAGAACCGCCACAGGTTCATTACCGACATGATGGCGTGCACACCAGACCGCGTGGCCAAGCCCCAGGGGGTCCATCTGGCGCGTATAGGAAATCTGCCCTGGTTGAAGTCCGATTGCACGGACGGCAGCCAGCACATCGTCCCGGCCGCGTTCTACTAGTGTCTTTTCCAGCTCGTAAGAAACGTCAAAATGATCTTCGATGGCCGCCTTGCCGCGCCCAGTAACGAAGATGAACTCCTCCACTCCGGCTGCCGCCGCTTCCTCGACCGCATACTGTATCAACGGTTTATCAACGACCGGCAACATTTCCTTCGGCATTGCCTTTGTCGCGGGAAGAAAACGCGTACCCAGGCCGCCAACGGGAAAAATCGCCTTGCGAACGAGTGACGTCATGAAACTGAATTAATTTCAACTTGTTGCATTCTGCGCCTGTCTGCCACAGTGGGCTTCGCCACGCAACCGCAAGACTGTGAAATCCGATCACCCGCTAAGGAGCAGCTCTTTAGCTTCATTAATCTTCGCCGCGAGATAATCCGACCCGCCTTTGTCG
Organism: uncultured Alphaproteobacteria bacterium; assembly: GCA_964012455.1. Lineage (GTDB taxonomy): Bacteria > Pseudomonadota > Alphaproteobacteria > UBA8366 > UBA8366 > UBA6544. The sequence continues at coordinate 7,016 of CAXGSZ010000043.1, read as the reverse complement.
GGATGATATTCGCGAATCAGCCGTCGGTGCGCCTGTTTGATGTCTTCATCGCTTGCGCCAGGGCCCAGACCCAGGACTTCATAGGCCTCGTCACGCGTCATCCCCGCCGCAACCGGGCGCGGGCCCTCGTCGTCTGCTCCGGTTCGACTGCCTGCAGCCCGAGCCCGATCCCGCCATTCATCGCCGTAAAGCCGGTCCAGATAACTTTGCAGTACCTGAGACGACTGCATGTCAGCGCTCGCGGAGACATGCAATATCTCCAGCAAAGCGTCAATGTCGAGATCCGAAAGCCGTCGTCCGGCATACGGCCCCTCGAGAACCTCTCCATCCATATCACCGGTATCGTGATCAAGCTCCATCGCGACGAAACGCGTCCGGACTGTCGACGTCTGCCCCGATGCTTTCGGTTTCGCCGCCCGCGCCCAGTTTCGCATTCCTCGCATACGCAGGAACCACGGCACAAGAAACGCCGTCGCAATCCAAAGAAATTGCACGCCGCCACGCAAGAGTAGGAAGCCAACCAGAACGATGGCGATTGCCAACCCGCCCCACTTCAGCACGCGCCAAAGCGATGCGGGCGGCGCGGTCGAATACCATCTAAGGAAAAACAACAAGGCGACCAGCAGGGCTACCCCAAGGATAAGCGCGCCCATAGTCGTTCAGTCCTTCCCGCCGACCTGGTGGGTCAATTGAAGGACCGTGCCACCTTTCGATTGCCCGTATTCTACCAGGGCCCGGCGGCCGCCCGCCGCATAGACGGCGACGGCCGAGAGTAGGTCGCGCAACTGATGCGCGCTGGCGGCATCAAATCGGCAATAGGCACCACCCGTGAGGCGCGCCAGCTCGCGAAAGCCTCGTTCGGCGATGAAGTCTCCGCCCTCATGAAACAAGAACATCGGGACGCCGAGAAGTCCGAGCTCACCCGCCTTGTGGCAAACCCGGTCGATATCTTCTTCAAGAGCATCACCGACAAACACGAGTGCATTGATCTCTCGCTTTTCCGCCTCGCGTTTGGCGTGATCCAAAACCTTTGCGATCTGCGTCTGCCCGCCCCGGCAACGAACGCCGGTCATCAAGCGCAAGAGTGCTTTGCCATTAGGCGCCCATTTGCTCGCGCGGCACTCGTTGAAGCCCCGATAAAAGACCAGTTGGACCTCCAATCCACCCAGCGTTTCGGTTTCGCTAAACATCTCACCCTGAATCTGACAGGCCTGATCCCATGTTGGTTCGCGGCTTGCAGTGGCGTCCATCGCAAAGATCAACCGCCCCCTTTCCCCGCCTTGTTTTGGCGCAGGCGCGTCGCTCACCTTCTGCAGAAAAGCGGCAACATCGTCTTTGGTCGAGATCGGTAATTTTGCCATCTCCCTTTATAAGGGGATCAAGGCCCGTTACGTCCAGTGCTCTCGGACGAATTCACGTCGGCGCCGATCCCCAAAGCGGAGACCATTTGTGCCACTTCCTGGCGTGCGGCGATCAAGGACATCGTCAGTCTGACCTCGTCTCCAACATCACGCAGGTCATGTAAAGTCAGACCTTTAGGAAACAATTCCCGGTAAATTACGCGCTCCGTCAGCCCCGGCACGACCCGAAAAGAGAGGCGTTCGGACAGTTCAACAAGCGCGGTTTCGACTGCTTGATTATTGCGGCTGTCCAATGTGCCGAGCCGATTCCGCATGATGATCCAGTCGATAGCACGTCGACCCATCGTAGCGCGCGCCTTGCGCTGCTCGAAAACAGTTTCGGCGTAATGGCTCAAGCAGACCACCTTCAAAGTCTCCGGGTCGATCTGTCCGAGAATGTCGAGATCGATGAAACTGTCGTTCACCGGAGTGAGGAGCGTGTCGGCATGTGTCAATGCGCGTCGGGCCAGTGAAGAATCGCTGCCGGGCGTGTCGACAATTAGAAATTCGCTGGTCGATTGAAACTCCGCGATAAAGGCGTCTAACATAGCCGTTTCACGCCCCTCCGATTCCGAGCGATTTTCCAATTCGACCCTTTCGATAACCGCGTAAATTGGGCTGGCCAACGGTAATTCATGCGCCTTCGCATAGTCGAGGCGGTTCTTGATATAGCGACGCAGCGTGCCTTGTCGTGCGTCCAAGTCAAGGCAGCCGACCCGATAGCCTTGCCGCACGAGATGAACGGCCAGATGCATCGCTGCCGTGGACTTACCAGAGCCGCCCTTTTCGTTACCGAGGACGATCACATGCGCAGGCCCCTCACGTGGCGTAAAGCCTGCCGATTGCCTGACCCCCGTCTCCATATCCAAGAGCATGTACGACGATTCGCGTGAATGACGAAGGAAAATCTGCTATCAACCCGAAGCTGAACTCGCGGAGATCGCTATGCGTTGGACGACTGTACAATTAGCCATATTCAAACGCGACGGCGTAATGTTCGTCGAATGCCTATTCGTTCCACCGGAGGTGGCACGCCTCAATGACGAGCCTCCGCGTGTCTCGGCTTGTGGTGGGACCTGTCGTTGCCCTTTGCCGGCCTTCTGAGCTTGTTCTTTTCAATCATCCGGCTGCGCAATGCTACGCAACCCCGCAATTAGGGACCCGGACTACCGTCGGCTGTTCGCCGGCGCCGCGTTTCATCAGCAAGGCATGAGCGGGGAGCAGGTCGTCATCGGCCTGATGGTATACGAGGCGACTGGTACGACCGCTTGGGTCGGCACGGTGCTGGCCATCTACTTCGTACCGTTTTTCGTCTTCGGTCTGCTCTCAGGTGCCGTCGCGGACTGGATCGACCGGCGTACCTTGCTACGGCGGATTGAGCTGGCCACCGCCGCCGTGATCTTCGTGTACGCAGGCATCGCTGCAGGCCGGGAGGTACCGCTCTGGCTGATTGCCGCCTTCTCTTTGTCGGCCGGGAGCTTGCGGGCACTGCACCAACCGGTGCGCTCAAGCTACGCCTATGACCTTATGGGCGAGGAGAATTTGATTGCGGCCATGGGCCTTCTCAATATCGGCTCACGTTCCGGGCAACTGTTCGGCGCACTCGTTGCGGGCACGGTGATGGAATACCACGGTCCTGCCGCTGCACTGGCCTGCCTCGGTGCGGGACATCTTATCGCTTTCATGATGTTCCTGGACCTGCGCGCCGCCGGTATCGCAGCGGTACCCGAACGCGCACCCATCTGTCAGAACATCCGTGAATACATCACCAAACTCGGCGCGAACCGGCTGTTGCTGCTCTTGTTGTTGGTTACCGCTTCTGTCGAAATCTTCGGATTTTCCTTCGCGACCGCATTGCCTGAGATCGCAAGGGGCCGCCTGGCCGTCGGCGCCGAGGGACTGGGGTGGCTACAGGGGACACGGGCGTTTGCAGGCATCGTCGCAGGTATCGTGTTCGCCACGTTTGGCGTGCGCAGCCGCACCGGCTTGCTGTACCTCTACGTCATATTTGGTTTCGGCTGCTTCATCGTTCTATTGTCACATCCATCCCCGCTTGTCATCACACTGGCGGCGGTCTTCCTTGTCTCTTCTTGTGCGGCCTCCTGCGACATTCTTTCGCAAAGTATGATGCAGCTGAGCGTCGCCAACGAGCTGCGCGGCCGGGCGATGGGAATCTGGGTTCTGGCGCTCGGCTTCGGACCGTTGGGGCATCTTGAACTCGGCGCCATTTCCGAGACTTTCGGATTGCAGGGCGGCCTGCTATTGAATGGAATATTGCTCATATGCATCGCCGTTACAGTCGGCCTGTTCGTGCCGCGCCTGAGACGACTATGAGACGGTTCGCGAGATACCTATTCCTTTCCTTGTTTGCCGCGCTCGGCGCGTGCGAAAGCGTTGACGACTATGTCGGGCGCACATTGGACAGCCTTGGCAGCGAACCGGCGAGTCGTCTCGCCGCGAAACTACCACCAAAAACCGGCGCGGCACCCGTCAAAGTACCGTCTCCGAAAGCGGCGCAATCTGGACAGTTTTGGGGCGCGCATTCCGCCGGCCTTCCGGAAGCACCACCGGGTCAAGTCGAGATCATTCGCGAAGCGGATGCTCGGCTCTCTATGACATTGCGTGTCTTTGACGGCGGCCGTGTCGCGCGTCGACGTTATACCAGCGTGGAACGCCGTCACATAGAAGAAGACGCCCTCTGGACGGGGCCGGCAAACAATCCCGTTGCCGCAGGAATGCTGCTGAGTGAGTCGCTCGGCGGCCCGCCGGTAACGGACGCCGAGGACCCTGCTGAGATTGTTGATCACTGGGCGGCATTTCGCGGCAAGCGACGCACGTTCGGCGATCTCGTCGGTTCCGAGAACGCACTCGGCTCGGTTCTTTGGCGGCGCAGCCGGGTCGCGGACAGCACCTGCGTCGCATTCTTGCAGCGTTGGTCCATCAATTCACCCAGCGGTCCCGCCAGCAGTCTCAGCGGGTTTTACTGTGCTGCACCGGGCGAGACACTGACCCCGGGTGAAGCGGAGACCGTCGTGCAGTCGCTTGGCATTTCCGCGCCCAAGGGCTAATTCCACCCAAACAGACACCAATCGCGGCGACCGCCCGCATCTAAAGGACGTTTTCCAATGAACCTATTCGATCTCGCAGGCAAGACCGCCCTTATCACCGGCTCAACAAAAGGTATCGGCAAGGCAATTGTCGAGCGCATGGCAGAGCACGGCGCTAATGTCATCGTCTCCTCTCGCAAGCAGGACGCCTGCGACGAAGTCACCGCCGAGATCAACCAAAGATGGGCGACTGGCGACAATCGCGCCGTTTCCATTCCCTGCCACATCCACCACAAGGACCAGCTGGAAGCCCTCGTGGAAAAAACAAAAGCGGAATTCGGCAAGATCGACATCCTCGTCTGCAATGCCGCGGTCAATCCATTCCACGGCAGCATTACGGAGATTCCTGACAGCGCCTTCGACCGTATCATGGAATGTAACATCCGCTCGAACGTCTGGCTCTGCAATATGGTACTGCCGGACATGCGGGTACAGAAAGACGGCGTGATCATAATCATCTCGTCGATCGGCGGCGCTCGGGGATCCCGCGAGCTGGGTGCCTATGCGATCTCGAAAGCGGCGGACATGCAGATCGTTCGGAACTACGCGGTAGAATTTGGTAAGGACAACATCCGCGCCAACTGCATCGCACCTGGCCTGATCGTGACGGACTTTGCCCGCGTGCTTTATGAAAATCCCGAGTTGCGTGCCAAGCGCGAGGCAGCGTTCCCGCTCGGCCGCCTCGGCCAACCGGATGAAATCGCAGGTACGGCCGTCATGCTCGCATCGCCGGCCGGCTCCTACATCACTGGTCAAACCATCTTCGTCGACGGCGGCGCCACTGCGGCGCCGGCATAACGCTTTAGTACAACGCGAATATTCACTTTTAAACTCGAACGACGCAGCACGCCAGAATACCCTCGTACCGTAAGCGGGAAAGGCAACGCATGTTCATTGGCTACCGAAGTTTAATCTCGCAGCCGCTCTGCTGGCTGCGGAGGCACTCGTGTTATTTGCTGGCGCAGAACTGCGCACTGAAACCGTTTTGGTCGCCGCCAATTCGGGGCCGCGCGGCGCCTAGGTCGCGAGCAATAAGGTCTACCCGACGGCCGCGGCGGAAGTCATCTCGCAGACAAAGAAAGCCCGCTTCAATTCCATCGAACCGGGTGACCTTCCGAACCAGTATCTGCCAAGCAACGATGGCCCGCGGCGCGAGACCGGAAGAATCTGTTTTATCGCAATCGGCCGTCGATGAGCGCACTCATACCGTCTTCATCATAAATCGGGTGATGCGCGATCAGGTCGCGAATATCTCGAGCATCGACAAGAAGGCCAAAATCTATCGCCACGGCAAGAAGGATCCAGTCATCCTGATCGACGACCAGAAACCAAGGACACGCCGATAATAGCAGGTTGCTTCGGACAATGCATGATGCGCATCCTGTCGGAGAAAGCAGCGAAGCCTACGGAGCAGCTCGGCCCTCAGGTTGTGCGCGGATTGCAGAGCGAGAGGATCAAGAGGCAACGCTACGGCATGTATGCAGCGCGTTCTCGTCCCTCCACATTCCCCTTCCGCGACGGCGCTCCCGCGATATAGTCATTCCAGACGACTGAAACGGGAGGCAGACATGTTCGATCTCATCATTCGCGGCGACCAGGTCGTAACCCCGCAGGGCACAAGCGCCTGGGATATCTGCATCGAGGGCGAGACCATCGCGGCGCTCGCGCGCCCCGGACAGTTCGGCGATGACCAGGCCGGCCGCGTTTTTGACGCCCTTGGCAAGATCGTTATTCCAGGGGGTGTCGACCCGCACATCCACTCTCTCTGGCATATTCCGTCGATCGAGGAAGGCGGCGAGGCCGGATTGACCGACGGCCCCGACGTAGTCAGCCGCGCCGCGATCCACGGCGGCACAACGACGCTCCTCGACTTCGCCACCTGGACCTATGGCCAGACCATTGAGGAAGCAGTGAACATCCGCAGCCAGGACTGGAACGGTAAATGCTATTCCGACTACGGCTATCACATCATGCTGCAGGGGGCCATCCCGAACGAGCTCTACCCACAGATCGCCGAGGTCATCCAGGAAGGCCACCCCTCGATCAAGATCTTCACCACTGACATCACGCCCAGCCGCAAGGGCCGCAAGATCACCCACGGCCATATCTGGGAAATCTTCAGGGTGCTGAAGAGGGAAGGCGGCATCGGCGCCATCCACGCCGAGGACGACGAGATCGTCATGCACATGTATGACGTGCTGGAGCGGGAAGGCCGGATGGAATTCGAGAACATGGCGGAAATCCACAATGCCATGTCGGAGGACCTATCGTTCCGACGCATAATCCGCCTGGCGGAGCATGTGGAGGGCACGCCGCTTTATATGATGCACGTCTCTGCCGCGACCGGTGTGGCCGCGATCGAGGCGAGCCGCGCCAAGGGCTTCCCCATCTATGGTGAGACGCTCCACCAATACCTGATGTTCACGCATGAGCATTACAAGCTGCCGAACGGCCAGATCTACCACACCTATCCTAGCCTCAAGGAAACCTCGGACCAGGATGCGCTCTG
>CAXGSZ010000042.1:0-10245 GCA_964012455.1 uncultured Alphaproteobacteria bacterium | reverse complement strand
TAGACCGATCACCGTGGCTCAAGTTTTCGGCAAGGCGACTCGAAAAACGCGGGCGCGGCCACGAAACGCTTCCTGATCAATTCAACAGTGGGTCTCGGCGGTCTTCATGACAAAGCGCCCGAAATGGGTATCGAGGCATGCAAGGAATACCTTGGTCAGGCAACGGCCCAGCTTGGCGTCGGCACCAGAGTTCCGCCTGTTTTGCCGCTGCTGGGGCCAAGCAACCTTCGTGACGCGACCGGCGATAACGTCGCATCGCTCGACAACCCGTTGCCGCTGGCGGTTGGTGCGGGACAAGGTCTGGTCAGGTCTTCCGACAACCAAGAGGCAATCAAATTGATACATGAAAACGCGATCGATGGACACCTCGCTCAATGGGAGGTCTATCAAAGTTATCGTGAGGCACAAATCCGCAACGATGCCCCGGTTCCAGGGCCGGTGATTGAAGTTGCAACAATCCAGAGACGATAAGCAGGAAACCAAGAGATAGACCATAGCTTGCACGCCGCAACGCTGAAGAGCACCGGAAGAAAAAAGGGGCCTCCTACGGGAGCCCCCTCCGACCTTGTCATCTGGTACTCAACAAAGAACCGCGTTAGTCCCAGACCTTCTCCGGCAATGGCAATCCGGCAAAATCTTCGTCTGTAAGCGGATTGTCCGGTGTGATTCCCATGAACTCGGTCATCGCCATTACAATTTGTCGAACGTGCTGACCCGAATGCCAAGTTGAGCGCTCCAGGACCTCATGCAACGGCTTCTTGCCGAAATAGGTATCGATAATAGCCGTGCCATCTTTGTGAGAATACCCGTCCCACCAAGCGTTGAGCCGAGCGCGCACGTCGTCCCCGAAGGACGCAATCTGCTCAATCGTTTGCATTTCTGCTGGCGGAATGTCGCTATAATAGCTGTAGGTCAGTTCGGCACCGTTAGCGCTATCCATTAGCCCTTCGGCAATTCGGAAAACGTGATAGGTCAGTTCACGATATGTCCTATCGCGGTCCAGTATCTGACCACCAAGCAGATCGTCCGGGATTTGGCGAATATGACGCGCCGCCGCCACTAAAATCATGTCGTATTTTTCGATCAGCACCTTCGGCGAAAGCTGCGGACTGGTATCAACGTCGAGATTAAGAAATTCCGCTACATTGGTAATGGACTGGGCGAAAACGAACGCATCGCCCTTGGAGACGATAGGGACCGACTTCGCACCGAGGCTCTGCAGCAGCGCCATGCCTTCCGGATTGCCTGCGATATTGATCGATTCGTGTTCTATATTTTGGGACGAAAGAAACTCTTTCGCTCTTAGACAGCTCGTTCACCCAGGTTGCCAAAAGACGCGTACGATGTCGCCCATGGTATCCCTCCTCGGAGTGGTTCCTATTGTTTCCTTAAGATTGACTATAAAGCAGTAGCCGCCTCCATCAACGGTCGCGAATAAGCGAATACGTGAAGAACAGCGCGGCGGTAATCATCACGGCAAGTCCGATAAGACTTGGCCTAAAGCCTTCACCGCCTAACATAGACATCAAATAGTCGATGCCGAATGCGACGGCGAACGCAATTAGATAAAAACGGCGTTTTGCCTTGGGGTCCGTTTTCTCTTCGTTCATACCCTGCAAGAGCCCCCAGTATTTCGTCGATCACACGCATAAGCGCGTGTCGTTCCGACCGCGAATATTCGGATATCAGGCGATCCAGCGCAAACTCTCTCTGGCCATCACGGCACAGGCCGTGAATTTCCGCATCTTCAAGCCAATGGTCAACCCGATCTCGAATATTAGAAACAACTACAGGAGCGCCCTTTTATGTCGCGAGAAAGGCTTTAAATCGTCGCGCAACCTCGGGCGGTTTCACGGTCGGGCGGCCGAGCTTTTCCAGGCTCCCAGGCGTGATTCGCGCATGTATGATGTGTGGCCCCTCCGAAGCGAGGGCATTCCTTACCGCCTCTCCAAAACCGTCGAGATTGTCTATCACCGTGCCGGTGCGATAACCGCATGCAAGGGCGACCCGCGAAAAATCAACGATCGGCGATACCGTCGCCTGCCCACCCGTCGAATCATGAACACCGTTATCAAGAACGATATGGATAAGGTTTCCGGGCGCTTGCGCTCCAATTGTCGCCAACGATCCCATCTTCATGAGCGCGGCGCCGTCGCCGTCCAAAACGATTACCGGTCTGTCGACATTCAGCGCCACACCAAGTCCCATCGCACTGGCGCACCCCATCGATCCCACTTGATAGAGATGTTGCTCGCGGTCCGCGATGGTGAACAACTCGCGGCCGCACTTGCCTGTTGTTGCAATGAGCGCTGCCGACTCCGGGACCTCCAAAACCACTTTCTTTAAGGTTTCATAGCGACTTGCACGGGTACCACCGCCGCAAAGGTTTTGATAGGTACCTAGGGGCAAGGGTGCGAGATCGACCTGATTCAGGCCAGCATCCGCGACCGTCCCTTTGGCTACCACAAATGCAAAGGGCAAATTGCGCTCATGCATGCTAGTCTTTGCCGCATCCAGAGCGGCTCCCAATTCTTCAGACGACTCGGGTAGATGGGAGCAGCCAACGCCGATATCGCGGATGAGGACGTCCGTAATCTCGCCCATTAATTCGTGCTGCGGCTCATCGGAAAGGCCCGGTTGTCCCCGCCATGTGACAAACATTAATGTTGGAATCCGGAATGGGTGATTGAGGGAGGTCAACGGATTGATCGTATTCCCGAGTCCAGAATTCTGGCACATCACGACGGTTTCACGACCGGCAAGCCATGCGCCCGACGCAATCGCAACGGCTTCGCCTTCGCTTGTTGCGCCCACATAAGCCGTTTCACAGTCGCTGATTGCGCGATTGATAATCGGCGTGAGAAAAGAGCACGGCACGCCTGTGAAAAAATCGAAGCCCCGCGCTTTCGCCTCGGAAAGTAGAAAATCTGCCTCGATCATCGTTAGAAATTGCGAGCCCGAGCCAGATCGAACGCGTCGTTTACATCAAGCCAATGACCGGTGATGTATACGACCTGAGGCCTCGCACCATCATCGATCAGGCGATTAAACAGGTCGGTCATGCTGGCCGTCTCCAAACTCCCGTCCTCACGCATTTGGTCAATCTGCGCCTGCAGAAGTGCACTTCCCTTCTCACTAAATTTCGCGAGGCCGATCCACTCGCCATTTACTTCGCTCTCGGGCAACGAGCTGTCGATTCGCGTCAATTCTGCTAAGGCTTCGTCGAAATAGTCCGCCGAATAGGAATGAGAGCATTGTACGAGATCGACCGTCCTTTTGGTCGTCACGCTCCGCTCTTCCTGCCAGTTGGCGTCGACGACTACGGCGATATCAGCATTGCAATCGAGCAACTGGTTGAGGACATGGCTTCTGAACATAATGTCGCCATAGCTCACGATGGATTCGCCCTTCAATGCATGCGACGCGCAAGCCAGTGAAGCAACTTCTCCGGAGGTTTCATATTCAGTATTTTTAACTGTCTTGATGCCGGGAAACTCTACCGTATCGGCCTTATAACCGGTTACCACCGTGAGTTCACGAACCCCCGCAGCATTAAACGAGCCGACAAGTCGGTGAAGCAGCGGCTTGCCACGAACGTCGACCATACATTTAGGCCGGTCTTCGGTGAGATCTTCCAGCTGACGGCCCCGTGACGCAGCCAACACGACGGCATTCGTTTCGGCCCGTTTGGCAAGATAGCGATCTTCGGCGTCCGCTAACTCGTCATTTCCCGCAATAACGAATACATCGCCAAGCCGAGCAACATTCTCTTCGGCCCAGATTAGGTTCTGGTTCTCGAAGATTTGTTTGCTGGTCTCACGCATCGCTGTAATCGCCGCCCTTAAGTTATGGTTGGCCCATATGATGAGGTTTACACCGGCATCCCTGAAATGCTGGGTCGGCGTGGCGTAGTATTTCGTCGGAACGATGACAACAGGTGATCTGTTCGCCCACTCTTTCGTGAAGGCGAGAATCTCGTCGGCAACAGACTCCTTGGAATGGATTAAAATCGCATCCGCACCCGCCTGATGATAAGCTTCGGCTCGCCTCAGCGCCTCATTGAGGCCCCAACCAGCGATGAGCGCTTCAACACGTGCAACGACCGAAAAGTCGTCATCGGTCTGGGCGTCCTTGCCAGCTTTGATTTTCCCGCAGAATTCATCGATATCCGCCAGCGGTTGGTTCTCTCCAAGGAAAGAGTTGGTTTTCGGGAAAAGTTTGTCCTCAATGCAAACGGCCGCGATGTCCCGTTGGATTAATTTGTGTACTAACCGGCGAAAATTATTGAAGTTACCGTAACCGGTATCAGCATCAACCAGAACTGGAACAGTGGTTGCGTCTGCCATGAATTCCAAGACTTCAAGCACCTGGGTCCACGACGCTTCATTGCTGTCCCGCACACCTAACGCTGTCGAAACGGAGAGACCAGACGCCCACACGCCTTCGAAACCTGCTTCTTCAACAATCTTGGCGGAGAGGCCGTTATGGGCTTCCATGATAAAGCTGGTTTCCGGCGACGTCAGCATTTCGCGGAAGCGGGTCGTCTTCTGGCCTACGTCAAGGCTACCCTTCGAGAAGGTCAGGACGTTCTCGCTCATATCATTTTTCCTGTCGATAGCCGAATTGGCAGAAATATTGTTTCGCAGAATTCCGATTCTGCGACAAATTGCAAGTGGCAACGGTGAAATGGGACTATTTGTCCTTGTCCGTAATGCACCATAACTTACGCAGTCCCTGCTACGCTGCGACAAGGGGGAGGAATTGTGTCTTTCGCTAGTTTGCAAACTCCGGCGCTGATCCTTGATCGATCGGCAATGATGAAAAACCTTGATGCAATGCACGCACGCATGAGGAAACTTGGTGTCGACCTGCGGCCACACCTAAAGACTGCGAAATCGGCAGACGTCGCCAAGCTCGTAACCTCGGGCCAGGCTGGCGGCATCACCGTTTCCACGCTCGCGGAGGCGGAGTATTTCCACAAGCGCGGTTTCTCGGACATTCTATATGCGGTGGGAATTGCCCCGGGACGTCTCGAACGGGTCGCGACGCTCTCAAACGCCGGCGCGGATATCAAGATTATCACGGACAACATGGATGCGGTCGAAGCTATCGCGAACTACTCCGGAAATGGGGCCTATCCATTCAAGGTACTCATCGAAATCGACAGCGGCGAAGGTCGCGCCGGAATTCTTCCGGAGAGCCCTGAGTTCGTTGCGATGGCGAAGACCATTGACGCGTCGGCAAACGCGACCCTGACGGGTGTCCTGACGCATGCCGGGCACTCGTATGCCTGCCAGACAACAGAGGCAATCATGGCTGTTGCAGAACAGGAGCGTCTGGCGATCACGGGTGCTGCGCAGCGGTTGCGAAACGAAGGACTTCCCTGCCCCGTTGTCAGCGCAGGCTCGACACCAACGGCGGTACACGCCCAAAACCTTGAAGGAGTTACCGAAATGCGGCCGGGCGTGTTCGTGTTCAACGACCTTAAGCAACTTTCGATCAGCGCCTGCGATCGCGATGGGCTGGCGCTTTCTGTGCTCGCAACCGTCATCGGACACAACCGGCACAAGAGGCACATCATTCTTGACGCTGGCGCATTGGCGCTCTCGAAGGATATCAGCGCACATGACGATCATCCCGAGGTCGGCTACGGCGAAGTTTGCGATGTGGAGTCGCTCGACCCTTTCGAGGACCTTTATGTGAATGCCGTCAGTCAGGAACACGGTATTGTTCCGGTTGGTGGCGAAGGAGAATTTGACGCCTTGCCGATCGGCACAAAGGTCAGAATTCTGCCGAATCATGCATGTATCACTGCTGCTGGCTACACTCATTATGAAGTCCTGGAAGGCGGTGAAATTACGGAACGCTGGGACCGCGTAAACGGCTGGTAGTAGGCAAATACCTCAATGATCGACACTCGGAAGGACAAACGCGACGCGCAAATCTCCGGATATCTCGAAGAGTGCAGACCATCCGGCGCGACATCCACAAGCACCCGGAGACGGCGTACGAAGAAAACCGGACGGCGGATATAGTCGCCGAGAGGCTCAATGAATGGGGGCTTGAGGTCGACCGCGGCCTTGGTGGTACCGGCGTTGTCGGAACCTTGCGCCCGCGGGGGGTCCAACCGAGCCATCGGCCTTCGCGCGGATATGGACGCTCTATTCATGCTAGAGATGAATGAGTTTGATCATAAGTCTGTAAATAAAGGGAAAATGCATGCCTGCGGCCACGATGGCCATACGACGATGTTGCTCGGAGCCGCTCGTTATCTATCAGAAGCCAAAAGCTTCAACGGGACCATTCATTTCATTTTCCAGCCTGCTGAAGAAGGAGGTGCGGGCGCCAAGGCGATGATGGATGACGGTCTGTTCGAAAAATTCTCCTGCGACGCGATATACGGACTACACAACATGCCGGGCATCGAAGCAGGCCATATCGGCATTCGCGCCGGTCCTATCATGGCGGCGAGCGATGAATTCAAAATCATCTTCCGCGGAAAGGGCGGACACGGTGCAATGCCTCACAAAGGCACCGACGCGACAATTGTCGCAGCACATTTTATCACCGCTGTGCAGACAATCGTCAGTCGTGAGACCAATCCGCTCGAAGCTGGCGTTGTCAGCGTCGGCCAGTTTGCCGGTGGAGACCGGGGTCTTTGAATATCATTCCCGCTGAAGTCCGTGTTGGGGGAAGAACGCGTTCTTTCAAAGCGGAAGTCCGGGATCGGTTGCAGCAACGTCTGGAAGAAATCGCCCATGCGACGGCCGCTACCTTTAACTGCGAGGCCGACGTTGCGTATCAGCGCGGGTATCCGCCGACTGTCAACGTTCCTGAACAGGTCGACATCGCCCTGATCGCCGCCAGGGAAGCCGTGGGCGATGATCAAGTTATCGAGAATATGCAACCGTTATCGGGTAGCGAAGACTTCTCCTTCGTGCTCGAGAAAGTGCCGGGTTGTTATGTCTTCATCGGCAACGGCATGACCGGACCGGACGAATTCGTCCATGCGCCGAGATACGATTTCAGCGATGAGATTACCGCACGCGGCGTCGCCTATTGGACAGAGATCGTTCGCGCCGATCTGCCCTAATACCTATCAGTCCCTTATGCCGAGCGCATGACCGCCGTCGATCGGAATGACGGCTCCGGTCAGGTACTTCGATCGATCGCCAGATAGCATCAACAGGCATTCATCCAGCTCTTCGAGCGCACCGTATCGGCCAAGCGGAACCTCGGCCATCATTTTTTGGCCGCGCGAGGAATAGAGAAAATCGCTGTTCATGTCGGTCGCGATGTAGCCTGGTGCCATAGCGTTAACCCGGATGTCATGGGCAGCCAGCTCGGCTGCCATGGTACGCGTCATCTGCGCCACCGCCGCCTTCGAAATTGAATAGGTGGAAAGTGCCTTCTGAGTTCGGAATGCTAAAATCGAGGCAAGATTCACTATGCTGCCACCTGTTTCAGCCGTAATCATGCGGCGAGCAGCCTCCTGCGCCATCATCCAAGCGCCCTTCAGGTTGGTTCCTACAACCGCATCCCAATCATCTTCGGGAATTTCAGGGTATTTTCCGGCGATAACAATTCCGGAATTATTTATCAGAATATTGACCGTCCCGAAGGCCTCTTCGGCCGCATCGAAAGCAACAGGTATCTGCTCGCTTTCTATGACATCGAGCGAAACGCAAAAGGCCTGCCCTCCTACTTCCCGGATCGGCCCCGCCGTTTCTTCCAGCTTTTCCAATCGGCGTGCGGCGAGCACGACGCGTGCGCCTGCACCCGATAGAACGGAAGCGAAATGCTTGCCGAGCCCCGCAGATGCGCCCGTTATCAAAGCGACCTTTCCATCTAGCGGTCGTGCCGACATCTACATTTCCCTCGCACGTTCTCTGAGGACGAACTTTTGAATCTTCCCTGTCGACGTCTTCGGCAGATCGCCAAATACAATTGTTTTGGGAGCCTTGTAATGCGCCATATTCTCCCGGCAGTACGCGATTACTGCGTCGATATCCAGATCCTCTCCCTCATCCGTCTTGGTAACGAACGCGCACGGGGTTTCCCCCCATTTTTTGTCCGGGCGCGCGACGACGGCGGCCTCCATGATCTTAGGGTGTTTGTAGAGGACTTCTTCGACTTCTAGGCTGGAAATATTCTCGCCACCCGAGATTATTATATCCTTCGCCCGATCTTTGATCTCGATGTATCCGTCCGGATGCATCACAGCGAGATCGCCGGTATGCAGCCAGCCTCCGGCGAGTGTTGCCTCGGTCGTAGCGGGATTTTTCAAATACCCCCGCATGACCGTGTTCCCACGGAGCATCAACTCTCCAATCGTCTCGCCATCCCCCGGTACGGGCTCCAAGGTGTCGCTGTCCAGTACCGCCTGATCCTCGAGCGTGACATAGTTCACCCCTTGACGCGCCATGACCGCTGCACGGGCCTCACCCGACAAATCGTCCCATTCCGATTGCCAGGCGCAGAGGGTCGACGGGCCATAGGATTCCGTCATGCCGTAAAGGTGTGTGACGCGGAATCCCATCTTCTCCATCCCTTCAATCACCGCGCTGGGCGGCGCGGCACCTCCGGTTGCTATCTCGATAGGGCCATGTTCGAACCGTCGTTTCACCGCATCCGGGGCATGAATGAGCATCGTTAAAACGATTGGCGCTCCGCACATATGGGTGACTTTGTTTTCCTCGATCATGGGAAATATCAGTGCCGGATCGACCGCGCGAAGGCAGACATGGGTGCCACAGGCGGCGGTCACCGCCCAGGTATAAGTCCAGCCATTGCAATGGAACATCGGCAGTGTCCAAAGATAGACGCTCTCAGGGTTCAATCCGAAGGATATCGTATTACCAAGCGCGTTAAGATAAGCCCCGCGATGATGGTAGACGACGCCTTTCGGATCGCCTGTCGTGCCCGACGTGTAGTTCAGGCTCAGCGCCTGCCACTCATCCGCCGGGGGCGACCACTCGAATTCCGGATCCCCTTCTTCCAGAAAAGTTTCGTATTCCTTCTCACCCAGCAGTTCGCCGCTTTGATCGAGTGGGTCATCAATATCGATAACCGTTGGGGCCGCCTTGGCCATCTCGAGCGCTTCCCGGATTACGGGAGAGAACATCCGGTCGGTGATCAATAGGTCCGTTTCAGCATGATCGAGAATAAATGCGATGGTCGCCGCATCGAGGCGAATATTGAGCGCGTTCAGCACGCCGCCGATCATGGGCACCGCATAGTGGGCTTCGAGCAGCGCCGGCACGTTTGGCGCCATTACACTGACGGTATCTCCCTTCCCGATCCCCCGCTGCGACAGGGCGGAAGCAAGACGTCGGCTGCGGGTGTAGAACTCCGCATAGCTGATCTTCCGATCACCGTGCACGATCGCTGTTTTTTTCGGATAGACATGAGCAGCCCTGCGAAGAAAACTCGTCGGCGAAAGCGGTTGATAATTTGCTCTATTCTTGTCGAGATCGGTATCGTAAGGAGAAGGCATTCGGTCTTATTCCGCAGCTACCTGTAAGAATATTCGGCACCAACCGCCGAATTCGGGTATCGTCAGCGGCAGGATCGGAATGTCAAGCAAAGCTGCCGGCGCAACGATGATTTCAATAGATTTATTCTCTGACCCCATATGCCCATGGTGTTATATCGGCAAACGCAGACTAGAGGAGGCACTCGCCATCCGACCCGACATTCGTGTCGAAATCGAATGGCATGGTTTCCAACTCAATCCGATGATGCCGCACGATGGCATGAACCGAAGCGACTATCTTTCCCTAAAATTCGGCAATCCCGACAATGCGCGGCGCCTTTATGAGAATATTGAAGGTGTAGGTCAGCAGGCCGCTATCGCGTTTAACTTCGAGCGCATCGCAGTCACCCCAAATACCATCAACGCGCACCGGCTCATCCGCCTCGCCGGGCAATACGGCGTTCAGAATGATGTCGTTGAACGTCTCTTCGCTGCCTATTTCATCGACGGCGAAAATATTGGAGACATCATGAGCCTTGCGTCGATTGGCGACGCGGCCGGCATTGATCGAGTAACAGCTCAAACGTTCCTCGAAAGTGGCGAGGATATCGAGGCCGTAAAGTCTGATGACATGCAGGCCCGGCAATTGGGCATTCAAGGTGTGCCGTTTTTTATACTCGATCACCAATACGCCGTCTCCGGGGCACAGGAGCCAGAAGCGTTTTATCCTTTATTTGACCTCTTGACGGTTGAACGCCGCGCCGCCGCAT
>CAXGSZ010000041.1:0-10317 GCA_964012455.1 uncultured Alphaproteobacteria bacterium | reverse complement strand
TGCCGTATAGCTCCAACATCGCGACCCTGCCGCCAGCTCGATCGACAAAGGGGTAATCGTTCGACGACCAACCCCGCCACACGACGCGAAGCATCGGAATGCAGTGCCTATCCTCCGGCGTAACCGATATCCTTAAGCGCGGACTCAATTTCATCGAGGATGACAGGATCATCGATAGTCGCAGGCATCTTATAGGTCTCAATGTCGGCAATCTTCTGCATTGTCCCCCGCAGAATCTTCCCGGAGCGGGTTTTCGGCAATCGATCAATCACGGTTGCGGTTTTAAATGCCGCGACCGGCCCAATTCGTTCGCGTACCAGCTTCACGACCTCGCCAACAATCTCGTCATGCCCACGGTTGACACCAGCTGAAAGCACCAGAAATCCAAGCGGAACCTGTCCCTTCAATTGATCCGCGACACCAATCACGGCACATTCCGCGACATCCGGATGATCAGCGAGGACTTCCTCCATCGCGCCCGTCGAGAGCCTGTGTCCCGCGACATTGATAATGTCGTCCGTCCGGGTCATCACGAAAATATACCCGTCTTCATCAAGATACCCAGCATCTCCAGTCTGATAATACCCCGGGAATTCTTCCATATAGGCTTCCCGATAACGATCCGGTGCATTCCACAAAGTTGGAAAACAGGACGGTGGCATCGGCAATTTAATGCAGATGGCACCGAGTTCGCCAATCGGCACTTCATCTCCTGTCTCAGGATCCAAGGTCCGAACGTCGTAACCCGGAACGGCACGGGTCGGCGAGCCCGGCTTGATCGGCAGCTGCTCGATGCCCATGCAATTGGAGCCGATAGGCCAACCGGTCTCGGTTTGCCACCAATGATCAATCACCGGTACTTTTAGGTTGCCTTCCGCCCAATGCAGCGTATCCGGATCGGTCCGTTCCCCGGCAAGGAACAGCGTGTGGAGCTTCGACATGTCGTATTGCCCCATCAACTTCGCTTTCGGGTCTTCCTTCTTAATGGCACGAAATGCCGTGGGCGCGGTGAACAGGACGGAAACCCCATACTCCGCAATCACCCGCCAGAATTGTCCCGCGTCCGGGGTTCCGACGGGTTTACCCTCGAAGAGTATTGTCGTATTACCGTTTAGCAGGGGCGCGTAGACGATATACGAATGTCCCACGACCCAGCCGACATCGGACGCTGCCCAGTAAACATCCCCGGGCGCGACATTGTAGATGTTTTTCATACTCCACTTGAGCGCCACCATGTGCCCGCCATTGTCCCGCACAACACCTTTCGGTTGGCCCGTCGTGCCGGACGTATAAAGGATATAGAGGGGGTCGGTTGCGGCGACGGTCACGCAATCCGCTGGCGGCGCCACTGCCATTTCCGCCGACCAATCATGGTCATGGCCCGAGATCAGCTCGCAAGTCTGCTGTTCTCGTTGCAAGATCAAAGTGGCATCGACTTTGTGTGTGGCAATCTCTTGTGCTTCGTCGAGCAGTGGCTTGTACGCAATGACCCGCCCCGGCTCGATCCCGCAGGACGCTGAAAGGATAACTTTCGGCTCGCAGTCATCAATCCGCGTTGCCAGCTCGTTAGCCGCAAACCCACCGAAGACGACCGAATGGACAGCGCCAAGACGGGCACAGGCGAGCATTGATATCGCCGCTTCAGGAATCATCGGCATGTACACGATCACTCGATCGCCTTTGCCAACGCCGTGCTTCTTCAGAACGCCGGCGCATTTTGCAACTTCGTCACGCAGCTGGCGATAAGTGAAAGTTTTTTTACTGCCGGTGATGGGGCTGTCGTAAATCAACGCGGCTTGATCGGCCCGGCCTTCTTCGACATGTCGGTCCACGGCATTGTAACAGGTGTTGCACTCCGCTCCCCGGAACCAACGATAGAACGGTGGATTGCTGTCATCGAGAATCTTGTCCCACTTCTTCTCCCAATGAATGGCCCCCGCGGCCTCCGTCCAGAACTTTTCCGGATCTGACAGTGAACGATCGTAGACTTCATCAAAACGACCCATGGCGTCCTCCTTGACGATGGCGACGCAGACATTCGTCATGCTTATTATTGTTCTTGGCGCAATTATAGGAAGTCGCGCCCTTGGAGCAATCACCACGGTATCTCGGCTGGCTATTGAGCCAAACGCCAGGCTCCCCTACAAAGCGGAAACGTTTCGGGAATCCAGATCATGGCCAACCAATACGAATTGGACCTCGACAAGAACGCGGCGAATTACGTGCCGCTGAGCCCGCTTACATTCCTGCGACGCAGCGCCGACGTTTATCCCGATCACCCGGCGGTCAAACACGGCAATATCAGCCATACCTATGCGGACGTGTACGGTCGAGCCCGCCGTCTCGGAAGCAAACTGGCGTCAAACGGGATTGGCAAGAACGATACGGTCGCGGTTCTCGCCACAAACATCCCGGCAATCTATGACGCACATTTCGGGGTACCGATGGCGGGCGCGGTCCTGAACACAATCAACACGCGCCTTGATGCCGCGACCATCGCATTCATTCTCGACCACGGCGACGCGAAGGCGGTTATCACCGACACCGAGTTCTCCCCAGTTATGAAGGAGGCGCTCACTCAATGCGCCGCCAAGCCGCTCCTTATCGACGTCGACGATCGAGCTGGACCGATGGGCGAACGGCTCGGGGCCGCGGAATACGAAGATTTCATCGCCGATGGTGATCCGGAATTCGATTGGAAACTGCCGGATGACGAGTGGGACGCGATCTCACTGAACTATACCTCTGGCACAACCGGCAATCCAAAAGGCGTAGTCTACCATCACCGTGGCGCTTACCTCTTGGCGCTTGGAAATGTATTAGCCTGGAACTTGGGCATGCACCCCCGCTACCTTTGGACACTCCCGATGTTCCATTGCAATGGCTGGTGTTTCCCGTGGACTCTCGCCGCGCAGGCCGGAACATCTGTGTGTCTGCGAAAAGTCGAGCCGGCGGGAATCTTTCGCGCCATCGACGAAGACGGTGTGACAAACTTCTGCGGCGCACCGATTGTCCTGAATATGCTGATCAACGCGAAAGCGGAAGAGCGCCGGCCGTTGCCGCGCGAAGTTCAAGTGATGACCGCAGCCGCACCGCCGCCACCCGCGGTACTTCAAAAAATGGAGGCAGACGGCTTCAATATCACGCACGTATACGGGCTGACCGAGAGTTATGGCCCAGCTGTGATGTGCGCCTGGCATGACGAGTGGAATGACCTTCCGGACGAAGAGCGTGCCCTCAAGAAATCGCGGCAAGGCGTGCCTTATCACGTGCTCGACGATCTGATGATCGCCGACCCGGTGTCGATGCAGCCAGTCCCGAAAGACGCCAAAACGATAGGCGAAGTCATGATACGCGGCAACATCGTCATGAAGGGCTATCTGAATAACCCCGATGCCTCCAGCGAAGCTTTTGCCGATGGCTGGTTCCACACGGGGGATCTCGGTGTTTGGCACCCTGACGGGTATATTGCCCTCAAAGACCGCTCCAAGGACGTGATCATTTCTGGCGGCGAGAACATTTCGACCATAGAGGTCGAAGAAATCCTTTATAAGCATCCCTCTATTCTCGAGGCCGCTGTTGTCGGCAAACCCGATGACCACTGGGGTGAAACACCTTGTGCATTCGTTGTCCTCAAGGATGGCGAGACGGCAAGCGAAGACGAGATCATCGCGTTCTGTCGCGACAACATGGCGCGTTATAAAATTCCAAAGAATGTGATTTTTGGTAATTTGCCAAAGACGTCGACCGGAAAGGTGCAAAAATTTGTGCTACGAGAAAGAGCAAAAGTGCAATAATAGACTATCCTTGACAGCCACGCCCAGGAGCTTGCTTGGCGGCCGGGAATAGCGGAATAGAGTCCAAAAAAATAAGGAAGCAAGGCGGCCGCGCGATGAATTTTGACTTTTCAGAAGAGCAGAATCTGTTGCGCGAGCAAGCACGACGATTCCTGTCAGAGAACGCCGCAGGCAAAGCCCGCAGCATAATTGAAGGCGACGCACTTTTCGATCGGGACCTTTGGTGCGGAATGGCCGAGCTTGGTTGGATGGGAACGGTCATTCCCGAAGAGTATGGTGGGATCGGCTTGAGCCATGAGGACCTGTGCGTCATTGCAGAGGAAATTGGGCGCAGCATCGCACCCACTCCCTTCTCCTCATCTGTCTATCTTGCGACGGAAGCCCTCCAGCTCGCCGGCTCTGATGAACAAAAAGAAGATTTCCTGCCGCGCATTGCTTCGGGCGATATAATCGGCTGCTTTTCCCATGGCGAGGGAACACAGAAACCGGCGCCCGAAAGCATCGACACGATCTATGCGGACGGCAAGCTGAAGGGTGAGAAGAGCCCTGTTGCAGATGGCGATGTTGCGGATTTCTCGGTCGTTCTCGCGAAGACTCCCGACGGCGAACCAGTGCTGACCCTTGCGCTTCTCGACAACGTCGCGAGCGAGACCCTCGAGACAGTCGATCCAAGCCGCTCCCATGCAAGATTACGCTTCGATGGAACGCCCGCTGCGTTGATTGGCGAAATTGGCGATGGATGGACACTGTCAGAGCGTTTGCTTGATCGAGCAGCCATTCTGTTCGCTTTTGAGCAGTTGGGCGGCGCGCACAGGTGCCTCGATATGGCGGTCGACTATGCTAAGGAGCGCTATGCGTTCGGTCGCCCTATCGGTTCCTTTCAGGCGATTAAGCACAAGCTCGCGGACGTATTTATCGCCACTGAACTGGCGCGCAGTCATGCCTATTACGGTGCCTGGGCCCTGGCCACGGATGCACCGGACCTTCCGGTCGCGGCAGCAGCAGCCCGCGTGGCTGCCAGTCGCGCCTATTATCTAGCAGCGTCGGAGAACATTCAGACCCACGGCGGTATCGGGTTCACTTGGGAGCTCGACTGCCACCTCTACTATCGCCGCGCCAAACTCCTCAATCTGGCGCTTGGCGGCGAACGGCGATGGAAACACAAATTGGTCTCGCGACTGGAAAACCGAAACGTCTCGGCATAGGGAGAAGCACGATGGATTTCGAAGACACGCCTGAAGAAGCTGAGTTTCGTGCCGACGTACGTGACTTTCTCGACACCAATGCAGAGCGAAAGGCCCCCGGCGCCAGTTTCGCCATTCCCTACGGAGGCGATGGATTGGTCACGGCTGCAAAAGAGTGGCAGGCAAAGAAAGCCGCTGCCGGATTTGCCGGCATCACCCAGCCAAAGGAGTATGGCGGGCGCGGCGGCACCGTCATCGAGCAGGTCATCTACAATCAGGAAGAATCGGACTATGTTACCCCAATCGGGGTCTACGAGATCGGTCTTGGGATGTGCATTCCAACCATGCTCACCTATGCCACAGAAGAACAGAAAAAGCGCTTTGCGCCGCCCGCGTTCCGGGGTGAAGAGATCTGGTGCCAATTGTTTTCGGAACCGCAAGCCGGTTCCGACCTTGCCAATCTCCGTCTGCGCTCGGAGCGAGACGGTGACGATTGGATATTAAACGGCCATAAAATCTGGACGTCCGGCGCACATTTTTCTGATTACGGTGTCATCGTGACCCGCAGCAACCCGGAACAAGCGAAACACAAGGGTCTGACATACTTCTTCATCGATATGAAATCGCCGGGCATCGAGTGCCGACGCATCCATCAGATATCAGGAACATCGAACTTCAATGAAGTTTTCTTTACCGATGTCCGTGTGCCGGACAGCCAGCGCCTCGGCGCGGTGGGGGATGGCTGGCGAGTATCGCTGACCACGTTGATGAACGAACGGCTCGCCATTGGCGAGCGCCCACCTCCAGGCTACGAAGACGCTATGGCCCTCGCAAAGCAGATCGAATTGGAGAACGGCCCCGCGATCGAGGACGGCGGTGTCCGCGACAAAATCGCCGACTGGTACGTGAATGCCCGCGGCGTCACCTTGGCACGCTATCGGAGCATGACGGCTCTCTCGCGTGGCCAAGACCCGGGACCTGAAAACTCCATAGGCAAGGCGGTGACCGGCAAGATGCGTCAGGATATCGCGGCCTTCGGCATGGACTTGATGGATCAGTCAGGCGTCATTTCTGAACCAGAACTCGCCACCATGCGAGGCATGTTCCAGGATGCGCTACTTGCCGCACCCAGCGGCAGGATTGCGGGGGGAACCGACGAAATCCTTCGCAACATCATTGCTGAACGGGTACTTGGCCTTCCGCAGGATATCCGGGTTGATAAAGGGATCCCCTTCAACGAACTCGCCAAGAAGGAACGAGAATAGAGGCTATTCGGCCGCAGATTTTATCGCTTGCGGACGGCCGTCCACCGTAACACCCGCATCCAGCATCGACGCAACCGTGTCTTCGTCAAAACCGGCTTCACGAAGCACCTCGACGCTGTGCTCCCCGAGCACGGCCGGTAGATCACGAATGTCCGGCTGCGTGCGCGAAAATGTCGATCCGGGCCCAACCAATCGAATACGCCCTTCGGTCGGATGATCAAACATCCGGAACAGACCAACCTCGTCCAAGTGTGGGTCGTCCGCAAGTTCACCGAGTGGCGTCGCTGGCCCATTGGGCACATCCGCAGCATCAAGCGCCTGCAATAATTCTTCGGTATGCCAATCCGCAACGCATTCCGCAACGATGGCATATAGAACGCCGATATGCTCGCTCCGAAGTTTCGCATCATTTACCTTCGGATCGTCGACGAGGTCCGGCCGCTCCATGAGTTCGAAGAAAGCACGCCATTGCTTCGTGTTGTAGGGTAAGACGCAGACGTGGCCGTCACGGGTCGCGTAGGGCCGCCGATATTCGACCATCGACCGTTCATATCCGGCGCCGCCGAGCGCAGGCTCCCAAGTCTGGCCGGCCTGATGTTCGACCATGTTGAATCCGACAAGCGATTCGAGCATGGGCACTTCGACCAGTTGGCCTTCGCCAGTGCGTTGCTTGTGAAAAAAAGCCGCCAGAGTGGCGTGAACCACGAATTGAGACCCGATTTTGTCGCAAATCGATGAATTGACGAAGCGTGGTGGGCCCTCACGTCCCCCTTGCATTGCCGCCATTCCGGACATGCCTTGAATAATATCATCATAGGCGGGCCGTTTCGCGTAGGGCCCCGCTTGCCCAAAGCCGACCAATTCCATGTAGACGACTTCCGGATTGACCTTCCTGCAATCCTCATAGCCGAGTCCAAGCCGCGCCATAGCCGCGGGGCGGACGGAGCAGACGATTGCATCTACACTCTCGGCGATCTTGAGATAGGCCTTCTTTCCTTCTTCGTTCTTGAGATCGAGGACGATGCAGCGTTTATTGCGGTTCGACATCAAGAAAAACCCGCCCATCCCGGGATTTTTCGTAGGTGCTAAGGCCCGCGTAATATCACCCTCGGGCGATTCGACCTTGATGACATCGGCACCATAATCCGCGAGAATCTGGGTCGCGTAGGGTCCATAGGCGACGGTCGTCAGATCAAGAATCTTGATACCCGAAAGCGGTCCCGGCAACGTTCTATCCTCCGTGAAAAGTCACGAAATCTTCGACTGGCTCGCGATCTGTCGTAAGCGTATTCACAAGCGCATCGGTATCCTCGTATCCCAAAGACATGCCGCAATGCACGAGTTGAATTTCCGGCAGATTCAGGTGCCTCTCGACAACGTCGTGATAACTCGCCCAAGCGGCCTGCGGACATGTATGGAGACTTTGGCCACGCGCGGCGAGACAAATGTTCTGGATAAACATGCCGTAGTCGAGCCAACTCATCCAACCCATATCCCGGTCAATCGTGAAAATGAGGCCGACAGGTGCTCCAAAAAAGCTGTAATTCTGCGCGTGAAACTTGCGCGTCTTCTCCCGTTCACCCTTCCCGATACCGAGAAGTCCGTAAAGATCCCAACCGACCTTACGGCGTCGTGCGAGGTAGGGATCACGGTTTTTCTCAAGATAATGCAGCCGGTCGCTCTCATGCTCTTCCGGCGTATTCCAGAATGCGTCTAGAACCGCATCGCAGAGCGATTTAAGGGCATCACCGGTGAAAACGTGCACATGCCACGGCTGCATATTCGTACCGCTCGGCGCCCGGCTCGCAACTTCTAGAATATGCGATATCATCGCCGGCTCGACCGGATCCGGTTTAAATGCCCGCACCGATCGACGGGTCGTAATAGCTTCGTTGACACTCAGCATGCGTCCCTTCCAAACACAAGTTGTATCCATATCTTTTGGAAATTTCGGTTGAAACCCGCCACCGCCGCGCATGAGCGCGACGCCATGGGTGCAAATAGTGCTTCCGCCGGACTTTGACAGTCCGGCCAGTACAATCAATCAGTGGTCAGATAGACGGACTATCTCATCCTTGATAGCCAGTTTTTGCCGTTTCAGATCTGCGATTGCTCCCATGTCCGGCATCGGACGGCTGTTCTCGTCTTCAAGTTCCGTCTCAAGCTCGGCATGCTTTTTTTGGAGGGCTTCGATGTGACCCGTAACTAACATATTTGGACTCCCTGTTGGTCTCAGCGCCATTGACCTTCGGAAGTCCATGCGACTAATTCATATCATCGCATTCCGGGCGACCGTTGGCCCGCAGCGCTATAGGAGAGTTTAGCGCGATCACATCAAGCTGTCACCCATCCGTTGCAAATAATTTTCTTAGAATCCGACTTCAAGCTGGTTCGCTCATGCTCGCGGTAAGCAAATCGACGAGCTTGGAAACGTCTCCGGTGACTGCAATACCGCAATGGTGGAGATAGGCCTCCAACGCTTCACGGGCATATGCAGGGCCACCGGGCCCCACAACGCAGGGCGCCAAAGAGGCCAAAGCGGATTGCATGACGCGCTCCGCATCGAGTTCCAAGCGTTTGACGTCTCCGCGAAGCGGATCCGAGATCTTAGGGGAAATGCCACTTACGCCGCCCTTCATTTCGCGCCGCAGACTACGTAGAACTTCGATGACCTCCCGTCGCCATTCTCCGAGATTCCGATCGGCCCGTTCAAAGAGAGTCGCGTCGAGCGGCAGTCGTCCCTCCTGCCCACACCAACAACAGAAAAGCACTAAATTGACATCCGCGCCTAAATCGTCCTGCAGCGCGATCAACCGATCCGCGATACCGGGCAGACGGTAGATTTCAAGTGAGAAATCCCAAAATTTATCCGCTGCGGTCCTGTTCATCTGTCAATAAACGAAATGTCAAGACCACGGGCTGTAGCGACGGCCGGTCGGTTGGTATCGACCGAATAATAAGTGGAGATCGCGTCCGCAATGGGCACGTCTATAACCGCTCGACTGCGCCAGGCCACCATCCGGTTGCGTGCACCTTCGGCCAACAGATCAACGGCGCGAAGGCCGAACGTTGATGCCATCAGACGGTCCCTTGCCGCAGGTATTCCGTCCCTTTGGACATGCCCCAACACTGTGACCCGAGTGTCTACAGCCACTATCTTTGAGAGGCGCGCCGCAAGGGTATGCCATATACCTCGGCAGAATTCAGTGCCGGGCGCGTTGCGTGCAGTTACTACCCTGCCCTCGGGCGACTTGACGCCCTCGGCCACGATGAGCAGGTTAAATCCGCATTCACGCTCCTTTGCGGTTTCGTGGCGCCTCGCCACATGCGCTATGTCGAATGTAATTTCACGTATCAGGATCACATCGGTGCCAGCGTCAATGCCGGCAACGCCGACCAGACACTCAACACCACATTCACACATCGCCTGAACGGCCTTATCCGATAGGTCTTTCTTAGAGCTGTCTGAGGATTCGAAGACAGAGGAATTGCCGGCATTGTTGCTGCCGATAATTGCACCGTACTGTCGTATCGGCGTTCCATCAAAGTCGTCATGCGATAGTGGCCGAATACCAACTGATTGCTGCAACAAACCAAGCTTTCCATTCTCGATCAAGATGACTTCCCAGTCATGGCTCAAAATCGCACGATGAACAACCTCGCAGGGCCGCATTCAATCCCGCGCAATCGCCACCGCTCGTCAGAAGTCCCATCCGCCGCATACTCGCAATTCCTGAATCCGGTGCTTTCCCTATCGGGCATGGGCATGTTAATTCCCACGCGCTCAAACACCACGGAAATTGTCGTATTTCAGGAACCGATATTGCGGCGAGCCAAGGCATGGATCGAAATCAAGAAATAAAACACCAGCTTGAGGAGCTGGAATCGGAACACCGGGACCTTGACGAAGCCATCGCGCGAATTGCGGAAACGCCACCGTTTGACCAGCTTCACATTCAACGGTTGAAGAAACGCAAACTTATCCTGAAGGATCAGATCGCCACCCTTAAGGACCAGCTCCTGCCCGACATCATCGCCTAATCTCCGAAATACCTATTAGCGCCCGCCAAC
>CAXGSZ010000040.1:0-10510 GCA_964012455.1 uncultured Alphaproteobacteria bacterium | reverse complement strand
TTCCCACAACTGATTTCGGAATGGCTGGGAATTCCGCTCGAAAAGATACGCTTTGTAGCCAATGACACCAATCGAGTCTCGGTCGGTGGAGGTTCGCATTCGGGCCGGTCCATGCGCCTCGTCAGCATCGCCGCAAACGACGCAGTAAAAGAGTTCCTCGCTAACGGCAAGGAAATTGCCGCTCGCATGATGCAGGCTCCCGCAACGGATGTTTTTTACAGCGATGGCAGGTTTACCGCGCCTGGCGGCGGCAGCGTCGACCTTTTTGAGGTCGCGGAAGTTGCCGCGGACCTGGAAGGAGTTCCGAATCTGGAAGGTATCGGTGACATCGTCAATCGCGCCGGCGGCTATCCTTACGGCACTCATGTCTGCGAAGTCGAAGTCGACTGCGAGACCGGACATTTTGAGATCTTGCGCTGGAGCGGCGTCGACGATGTCGGTCGCGCGGTCAATCCACTGATCTTGCATGGACAGGCGCATGGCGCCGCCACTCAAGGCATCGGCCAAGCCTTCCTGGAGGCCGTTACTTACGATCCGCAAAGCGCTCAACTGCTATCCGGCTCTTTCATGGACTACGCAATGCCTCGTGCGGACAACACACCTCCATTTGAGATGCAGATCATGGAAATTCCGGCGAGTTCGCACCCACACGGCATACGCCCGGGTGGTGAAGGTGGAACTACGCCTGCGCTCGGGCTGCTGATCAATGCGATTGTCGACGCACTGAAGGAATTCGGCGTTAAGGATATAGCTATGCCTGCAACGCCGGAGCGTGTCTGGCGGGCGATCCAGGAAGCGAAAAAAGATTAACCATCTCTGAGGAAGAGTGCGCGCTTTTTCGACCCATCAAATACTCAAGCGCGCCTAACGAGAGAGTATTATCCAAAAATAAATAAAATGAATTTTACCATTTCATTTATTCATTTTATTTTTATTCAATAATTATGATTTTTTAAACAAAAAAGGGCGGCAACTCGCCGCCCTTTTATTTCGAAAGGATTTATTTACACTTTACACTGTACTTTTCAGAACCATCGCTGGTCGAGAGGTTGAAACTCTTTTTACCGGTCTTCTCGACCTTGTACCAGCGACCCTTACCTTTCTTGCCACCATACCAGTTGAGGTTCATGGCAGAACCAGTAATCTGCCAGGTGCCCTGTTTCATGTCATTGCCCATAACACGATCAGCAGAGCCGCTCATCGCGGTCTTATCTTTATAGAAGTAATCGGTGCCCTTCTTACCCTTAGAATCGGACCAGTTGCAGACCTTACTCCCCTTCTTGAAAACTGCCTGAATATGTGGCTTCGCTGGCTTGTCAGCTTTAGCCTTTTTATCACCCGAAGATGCGGGGCTCGTGCATCCCGCTACACCAATAGCTAACGCAATGGCGGACATCACAAGAACTTTACGCATTTCCACTCCCAACTTTACCGTTTGATATGAAATTAAATCCGAGGAAGACAGTATTTAGGATTTTGTTTATTTTGCAACATTTGAGTCATACTCCATTGTCGGCGGTCAGGACCAAAAGCCTCAATCCAGAGGCCATATGGGCCGGCGAGCCTTTTGATAGGGAAATTTCTTCGGGTCCGGCGAAGTGATACCTGCCGCGTCAACTAACATTATTTCCCGCGCCATCGGTCCATAGGCTGCCCGAAAATGATGCGCCGACTTGACGGCAACGACGAATTTTTTCTCCGGTATGATGTCGAAATGCACAAAGAACATCCGGTCGTAGACCTGAAAGCGGTTTGTTATGACGACGGTCTCGACCCCACCGATCCGGATGACAGCCGACGGTCCCATCACAGCTTCAACCCCGCTCAGCATCGGCCCCTCAAATATGAAGTGACCTTCCGGTGAAGTTTTAATGACTGTACCAGTCATATCAAAGGGAGGGGCAATGCTCGGATCAAACTTCCCGCCAAGCGGCATGGAAAGTTCCGCGCCCTCACCCGCTTGTATCGCGGCCACCGCGACCTCCGAATCGGATATCACGGCAAATGCAGCGTTTTCCAATCCTGCCTCCACCATGGCTTTCAGCAGTACTGGGCTGTCGCCATAACTGCCTCCGCCTGGGTTGTCGCTAAAATCTCCGAGAACAAACGGCTTATCCGACGGATCGGCGGAAGTTACCCGCAGCATGGCCTCGGCGGGTGAAAAATGTTCCACCGTCGATTGCTCTTTAGTTTCCCACCCAAATGCCACGAGGTCGGCGACGATGGCGCGCCCCCGTTCCTGTGCACCGGAATGGGTTACAGTGACAGACGGACCGACTTCCTCGAAATCGGCCCAGGCAAATCCCCCGTTCACTGAGACGACCTCGATTCCTTCCTCCTCTTCATAAGCGCGCGCTTTGGCCAATGCCTCTGTCATCGGACCATCCTGGATCGTTCGCCCATGATCGAATCCATCCAATTGATCCAGCCGACCCACCAGGGTTTCATAACCATCGACTTCGCCGGAAAACTGCCGCGCAAGCAGTTCCGCCATTTGCCGACCGCGTTCTGCCATATCGATATGTGGATAGGTGCGATAGGAGATCAACGCGTTCGCGTTCTCGGCCATCAGTCTTGTCACATTAGCGTGAAGATCGAGGGTCGCCATTACCGGTACATCCGGCCCGACTGCCGCACGAACCCGAGACAGGAGTTCGCCCTCCGCATCGTCATGTTCTTCAGCAATCATTGCACCATGCAAGGACAACAACACGGCGTCGAATGCCCCGTCGTTCTCGATCGCACCCAGAACCAAGCTACTCAGATACGCCCACGCTTCCTTCGACACTTTGCCCGATGGCGTTGCATCAGCGGCAACTGCCGTCGTCAAGTCCCAACCTTCCGCTTCGGCGACTTCCATGACACCTGCAATTTCGTTGTTCGTACCGGCTAGGTTTTTCCTAACCATGGAACCTTCGAGCAGAAGGCGCGCTCGGTAGGAGTCCAACGTTGTCGACAAGACACTGAAAGTATTGGTCTCGTGTTTGATCTGTCCCGTGAGGACCCGCTTGGTCATTCGTTTTGGCCCTCTTTTCGTCGCGGCACCCTGGCTCTAGACCGCTTATCCAGACAACTTGGTGATATCAGGAATCGGACGCGCGGTATCGGGCATCGACTGAAAAACTCGCTCGATGGCGGCTGCTACACCAATAGTAAAGCGATCGGAATGGCGGCGCGGACCAACCACCTGCATGCCAAGCGGCGTGCCGGTGTGGTCGAGACCGGTCGGGATCAATGTAACAGGATGGCCGGTCAAGGTGATTGCGGAAGCAATGCCGAGCCACTCGACATAGTTTGCCGTCTTTTTGCCGTTGATCTCGTCGCAGTAGAGCTGTTCGACCGGGAAGGGTGGTACCGAGTTGCCCGGGCAGAGCAGGACGTCGAAATCCTCGAAGAAATGCTGGAAACGGCGATATATCGCTGTCTGTTCCGCGTTGGCCCAGCCAATTTCCTCCGGCTTCATTTTCAGTCCGGCCTCGACATTGCTGATCACGTTCGGGCCGAGCTTGTCGCGATTGTTCCGGTAAACGTCTATGCGCCCGGCCAAGAAAGCGACACCGCGAATGTACCAGAATACATCAAGCGCCCTTTCCATGTCGGGATCGTGGCGCTCGCAACTTTTGAAACAAGAGGCAATCCCGCCGACCCGTTCCTCAAAAATACGCGCGATGTCGTTGTCAACCGGGACGCAGCCGAGATCCGTGGACCAGGCGATCCGTAACTGGCTGAGGTCAATCGGCTGGACGTCGAGGAATGAGTCCGCATCAACAGGCCCCGAGAGTGGGTCACAGGGATCATTCGCCGCCATTGCAGAGAGCATGAGCGAAGTATCGGCAACCGTGCGCGCCATCGGGCCCTGTACATTGTAAGTCGTGAGTCCGATACCGCGGCGGTCCGAAGGAACGAGTCCCGGCGTTCCGCGATGCGAAACGACGCCGCAGAAAGATGACGGTGTACGCAGGCTACCGCCGGTATCGGACCCGGTGCATATCGGGGCCATCCCAGTTGCAAGCGCCACCGCGGAGCCCCCGGAAGATCCGCCGCAAATGCGTGCCGTGTCAAACGGGTTCACCGTGGCGCCGAAAACCGCATTCTTGGTATTGGCACCGGCACCGAACTCCGGCGTGTTCGTCTTTCCTACAACGATGGCACCGGCCTGACGCAGTGCCGAAATAATGCGCTCGTCTTCTAAGGGTACGTTATCCGCATGGAGCGGCGAGCCAAAGGTCGTCAGTACGCCTTCTGTCACGTTGAGGTCTTTCACTCCCAACGGCAGACCATGCAAGGTGCCAAGTTCGTCGCCTCGCATAACCGCGTCTTCCGCAGCCTTAGCTTCGGATCGGGCACGATCGAAGCATCGTGTGACCATGGCGTTGACGGTCCCATCCACGGATTCGATGCGAGCAATACACGCATCCGTCAGCTCGACGGGGGACAGGGTCTTCCGGCCGATAAGACGGCGCGCCTCGACAGCGCTCAGGTCACAGAGTTCGGTCATGGTGAAATACCTATATCCTCAATAATCAATTATTTTCATTCATCGGTTACCCGGATCTTCTCAAGGTCCGGTATCGGACGCGCCAATTCGGGATCGCTTTGAAAAACCCGTTCCAAAGCGCGCGCCAAGCCCAAAGTGTATGTATCGCCGTGCATTGGTCCACAAATCTGCAGGCCGAACGGCATTCCCGCATGATCAAACCCACAAGGTGTGGAAACACAGGGATTGCCCATCAGGGTCAAAGAGGACGTCAACGCAGACGCGTGCATGTAGTTCTTCATGGGCACGTTGTCGACGTGGGTCACGTTACGCTGTTCGACTGCCGTCGGCGTAATCGGCTGACCCGGTGTAATCAACACGTCGTAATTGGCAAACATCTTTTGGAATTGGCGATACAGCCGCGTATGCTCCGCATTGGCCCAACCGATATCCTCAGGCTTCATCTTCAGTCCTGCCTCAACATTGGCAACGATGTTCTCGCCAATCTGATCGCGGTGGTTGCGATATCGCTCAAGATGGCTCGCGAGGAATTGGACACCCCGCAAGATCCAGAATACATCCAGCGCACTATCGAGCGGCGGATCAAAACGGTCACACGATTTGAAGGAACTCTGGAACTTGGCAAGCCGCGCCTCGAATGTCTCGCGAATACCGTTCTCGACGGGTGCCCATCCGAAATCGACAGAGACCGCAACGCGCACTGTCGAAAGGTCGATCTCCGGCACAACCCGATATTCTTCGCGGCGCACGTTGAACGAAAGCGGATCCTCGACATCATCGCCGGCCAAGATGGATAGCATCAGGGCGCAGTCTTCCGCTGTCCGCGCCATTGGCCCCTGGACACTGAAATTCGTAAAACCGACGCCCCGCCTGTCCGACGGCACAAGTCCCGTCGTTGGCCGGATCGCGGCGACACCGTTGAAGGTTGCCGGTTTCCGCAGGCTGCCGCCACTGTCGGAACCCGTACATAATGGCATCATTCCGCAGGCCAGCGCCACGCCCGACCCTCCGGAAGAACCGCCGCACGCACGAGACGGATCGAAGGGGTTGCGGGTATATCCGTGCACAGCGTTCACCGTGGTGTTTCCGCCGGCACCAAATTCAGGTGTCGCGGTCTTTCCCAAGACGATACCGCCAGCACGCCGTAGTTTGGCTACCAACAACTCGTCCTTCTCCGGAATGTTATCTCGGTAGAGTGGCGAGCCGAACGTCGTCACTAAACCTTCCGTGTCGTTGAGGTCCTTCACGCCGAAAGGAAGACCGTGCAGAGGGCCAAGCTCATCCCCACCGACCAGCGCCTCGGTCGCGGTGCGCGCTTCGTCGCGGGCGCGGTCATAACATTCGGCAACGACCGCATTGACCACCGGATTCACCATCTCGGTCCGTGCGATACAGGATTCGACGAGCTCAATCGGCGACAGACGTTTGCGGCCAATCAGGCGACGCGCCTCGACTGCTGTCAGATCGCAAGGTTCATTCATGATTTCAGATCTCCTATATCCGGCACCGGTCGAGCCGTATCGGCATGACCGGCGAACAATTCCTCAAGCACTGACGCCACGGAAAGCGTGAAGCGATCGCCAAATTTGGGGCCGACAACCTGAATGCCGAACGGCGTTCCTGACGGCTCCAGACCGCATGGAATGGCCGTAACAGGGTGTCCGGTGACCGAAAGAGACGACGTCAAGCCTACCCATTGCACGTAGTTCTCCATCGGTTCGCCATCGATCTCTTTCGGAAATCCATCCGTGTGAGGGAAAGGCGGCACCCCCACGCCCGGACAGATCAAAACGTCGTAATCCTCAAAAAGATCATCGAACGATTTGCAGATACGCATTTGCTCGCGGCAAGCCCATCCGACGTCTGCCATCGTCATCTTCATCGCGGCTTCGTAATTCGAGCGCACATTTGCGCCGAGGTCGTCATAGTGTTCTTCGTAGTGATGCTTGTGTGCCGCAGCGAAGTACATACCACGCAATATCCAGAACACGTCCAATATCGGACCGAAATTCGGGTCCCGTTCCTCGAGTAACGCCACATAGTTCGACAGGCCGCTCATACGGGTATCAAAGATGCCGCGAATGTTTTTCGCGACCGGCGCGCAACCGAGGTCCGGCGAAACCGCAATTCGCAAGCTGGACAGATCGACAGGTTCCAATTTTCGGAAATCCGCCGGCAAATGTGGAAAGGCCATCGGGTCCCGTCCACCCGGCATCGCCATAGCAGACAGCAACAAGGCCGCATCGCCAACGGTCCGCGCGAGCGGTCCTTGCAGGTCGAGCGGCGTCATGGCCATCGCCCGCTGATCGTAGGGCACGAGGCCGGGTGTGGGCCGATGCCCGACAATGCCGCAGAAGGTCGCAGGAATACGAACACTGCCGCCGATATCGGATCCCATGGCAAGCGGTAACATACCTGTGGCAAGCGCAACCGCCGTACCGCCAGACGACCCACCACAGGTGAGAACCGTATCGAAGGGATTGCACGTCGTGCCATAAACACTGTTGGTCGTGTTGGCACCTGCGGTGAATTCTGGCGTGTTCGTCTTACCCGCGACGATGGCGCCGGCGGTCCGGACAGCCGTCACAAGGCCTTCATCTTCGGCCGGCACATTGTCCTTGTAAATTAGCGAGCCGTAGGTCGACCGCAATCCGCCAACTGCGTTCGCATCCTTCACGCCGATCGGCAGGCCATGCAATGGCGGTAATTTTTCGCCATTGGCGACTGCGTCGGCAGCGCCTTCAGCCTCTTTGCGGCCAACTTTGAAACGCTCGGCCACTATCGCATTGACGGTGGGATTCACGGCTTCAATACGTACCTGGCAGGAATCGAACAGTTCGACAGGTGACAGGCTGCCGTCACCAATAAGGCGCCGCGCATCAACGGCGCTAAGGTCACAAGGTTCCGTCATTAGGCTAACTCCATTCTGGCGCTGGTGTCGCAGGGTTGCCTATATCCCAATAGACGTCGGCCATGATCTCAATACCCTCGCGCGTCACTCTTTTTAGAATAAGTTCGTGCGGGCGTTCCGGATCTTGCCTTCCGGTCGGAACCGCAACCCGAGGTGCCGCGCCATCCATATAGCGACCGTCATCAAAATAAGTCAGAGCGCGCTCAATGGCGGCTTCTCGACTCATGGCTACCTCCCCGGCGCCGCTATAGGATCACAGTTACTCTGTGCCCGAACATTTCGGCGTCCCAAACTTCCACCTCATCTTCATCGACTGCTGTCCGGATCGCTTCTCGGTATCTTTCGCCATGCCCAGAGGTGGATATAAACAACTTATTTCCTGTTATCAAAAATGGCACCGTATCGCGGTGATTTTCAGATAATAGGTAGAACCGATTAACCGCTTCCGAAACACCGGGGAATTTCGGATCGAAATAATCGTCCATCATAATGACCCCGCCATCCGCTAGAACCTCATGCGCCAGTCGTAAATCATTGAGCGCGACTTCACACGAATGACCGCCATCGACACTGAACAAGCGATACGGGCCGCCAGCCCACTCAAGAAGTTCTTTTGCGGTCACTTCGAGAGAATTACGACGGATGATCATTGGATCTCCGTCATCTCTCGGCCAAGCCCTCAAATTATCGTAAAACCTTTTCTCCCAGTCATAAGATTCGAATAAATCTATCCCAATTACTTTTTCATTTATTCTTTTTATTAAATTTAAAAATAAAAAATATTTACCAAAATAAAGACCTATTTCACAAATATTTCCAAGTACACCAAAGTTATCTTGTAATTTATCAATAAAATCGGTTAGCCGAAGCGCTTTTAAATAGAGCCAGCCATCGACCTTTTCCCAACCGCCGTCATCGATATAGGCCTGCCGCAGCGCTTCCCCTCTTGCACTACGCAATACGCGTTTTCCACTCATCTCCTGATTCGGAGTCAATACTACACCCTCCGCGCCGGTGTATTTTCTTCACCAAGGTCCCAATATAGACCGGTCATCAACTCAATCGCAGAGCGCGCTTCGGACAGAAGGATGTGCTCGTTCGGCGCATGCTGAGAGCACGATGCATAGGAATGCGGCACCCAGATCGACGGTAAACCAAGAATGTCGGTAAAGATGTCGTTGCAAATCGAACCGCCAAGCTGCGGAATCACGGCAGGTGGAGCTCCAGTGGTCCGTTCGAGCGATGCCGCGGCCCAAACTGCCCAAGGATTGTCGGGGTCGGTGCGTGTTGATCCGAAATCACCGGCGTTCATGTCTGGTGGCGGCAAGACCTCCACCGTATCGAACCCGTGTTCATCCAAATGACGGCGTAGGCCAGGAATAATGGCATCGCGGTCGGTATCAGCGATAAAACGCAACTGACAATGCGCCCACGCTCGCGGCGGCACAGCATTCACCGGACGATCGGGATTACCAACCTTGAACGCCAGCACTTCGAAACTGTTGAAGCCGTAAACCTGCTCTGCTGGAGACAAATCAGGCTCGCCCCAACTCTCATCGATCTCCGGCGCATTCTCCCCACCATCGACCGTCAATCCGCGGAGCGCCGCCTTCACTGAGTTCGGCAGAGGAGCGGGCAGCCAATCCCTGACCTGGATGCGGCCCGTCTCGGATACGATCGATGCGAGAGCGTGGGACAGCACGATCCCCGGGTTGGCAAGCAGACCGCCCCAGTTCCCCGAATGATGTCCACCCTCGCGAAAATCACAGACGAGATCGAAATTCTTCACCCCTCGCGCACCAAGAAAAATCGTTGGCATATCGGGCGAAACACGCGGTCCATCGGAGGCAATTAATACGTCCGCCTCGAAATCGTCCTTATTCTCCGCCACGAGTTCGTGGAGGCCGGGTGAACCATTCTCTTCACCCGTCTCGACCATGAATTTCGAGTTGAAACCGAGACGCCCGCGGGTTTCCAAGGCGATCCGCATGGCGTTCATGTTGATCGTGTGCTGGCCCTTGTTATCCGCCGTTCCCCGGCCGTACAAACAGTCACCGTCCCGCACTGTCTTCCACGGCGACAGGCCCTCTTTCCACTGATCCTCGAGGCCGCGTATTACGTCGCCATGACCATAGCCGAGGACGGTCGGCAAAGCCTCATCTTCAATA
This sequence comes from uncultured Alphaproteobacteria bacterium, assembly GCA_964012455.1. Classification (GTDB taxonomy): domain Bacteria; phylum Pseudomonadota; class Alphaproteobacteria; order UBA8366; family UBA8366; genus UBA6544. The sequence continues at coordinate 933 of CAXGSZ010000040.1, read as the reverse complement.
CGCGTCGCCAGCAGCACAGGTCCCTTACCATCTTCCGGATTTTCATAGACCCGGCAATCGTGCCCCATCGCCTCAAACGCCGGAGCTATTTCATCTTCAAGGTACCGATAGAGTTCCGGTCGCTGTTCCGGCTTCTGGCTTTCCGTACGAATGGCCACACGCCGCGAAAGTTCTTCGACGTATCTGCCGTCGTCAAAGAACGCGAGAGCCGTATCGGTCGCCGCCTTTCTAGTCATGACGTCTGCTTGATGCATTCTTTGGATGAGGCGATTTCAAACCATAGTAACATGCATTGCAAGGTTGGCTCGGCTATTTCCATCTGGCGAGATAAAACCGAGGAACATCGTCGAGCGACGGCTTGAAATCGAGCCGCTTTGAATGAGCGTAAAAGCTCGTGTAGTTGTACAGAGGCAGAACGCAAGCGAGTTCCTGCAACCTCTTCAGCGCATTTGAATAACCCAGAGTGCGCACCTTCCGGTCATTGGTATTCGCGGCAACATCGAGCCATCGATTGACTTCGGCATCTCGGCAATAGTCCAGGGCGCCATTGCGGAACAAACGATGCAGAGTCTCAGCGATATCCATCGCTCCGTGTGAGGCCCAGGTCATATGAGCAAGTTGGAGGCGGCCGCTTTCCAGTCTGGATATCACTGTGCCGAAGCGGCTGTATGACTCGACCCGCGCATCGATACCAACCGCGCGCAGATACCGCGCGATCGCTTCGCTCACCGGATGATTACGATAACTTACGATATCTAAGTTAATAGTCCGCAGGGGCTTAGCCTTCAGGTCAGGTGGGCTACCCGGCAACAGCTCGCCCAAAGTATTCATCTGATCGACGATTCGGACATTGCTGGCGGGGCCAATCGACGCGGCACGAAGGAGCTCAACCGCCTTCTTCGGATCGTAGGGATACTTAATGACGTCCTTCGT